>CAYTXQ010000010.1:0-22057 GCA_964441535.1 uncultured Muribaculaceae bacterium | reverse complement strand
GCTTTTATAGGATATGCATATGATTCTAGTGGTAATAATCTAACAGGATCTTTAACAATACCTTCAAAAGTAGAAACAATAGAATATTATGCATTTGCTTATAATCCAAATTTAACAACAATAACAGTAAAAAGAGCTGATTCAATAGGAATGGAACTTGTTACTGGTTGGAATGGTACAGCAACAGTAATATATGATCCTAGTTAATGAATAGAAATTAGTAGAGAAAAACTCTACTTTTTTAGTGTAAGGCAATCAATTAAAAAATTGCATAAAGTTATGAAGTTAGATAAATACTGAAAAAATGATGATTTGAAAAAACTCAATAAATTTATTACAACCTTTAAAAAAACTAATTTACCTTAAAATCGGAATAAATTGTATTTATGCCATCTTTTTATCTCGTTTTTCTTGACAATATCTATATTATTATAATATAATTAAAAGGCTGAAACGGAGGAGGACATATTGTGAAAAGAACATTCCAACCTAATAATCGTAAAAAAAGTAAAAAACTTGGTTTTTTTGCAAGAAAAGGTACTAAGATATTAAGTTCAAGAAGAGCTAAAGGAAGAAAAACATTAACAAAATAACCACAGTAATGTGGTTTTTATTATAAAGGAAGGTGATTACTATTAAAAAGTTTGAAATAATAAAATCTAATAAGGAATTTAATAATATAATTAATAATAATAATGTTTTAGAAAATGAATGTTTTTTAATACATTATGAAAAGTCAGATAGTGATTATCCTAGATTTGGAATTGCTGTAGGAAAAAGAATTTGTAACGCAGTAAACAGAAATCATTTGAAAAGACAAATAAGAAATATTATAGATAATAACAAGTTTATATTTAAAAATAATATAAATTATATTATAATGATAAAGAAAAGAGCAGAAAAATACTCATTCGATAAAAAGAATAAAAGATTATTAGAACTGCTAGAAAATGAGGAAAGACATGAAAAATAAGATAATATCTATATTAATTGTTGTTTCTATATTATTTACATCAGGATGTACTAGATATATAAGTGATAATAATAAGAGAATAGTTAATAATGAAACTGGTCAGAGTTTAACTTCAAATATATTATGTAAGCCAACTTCAAAGAATTTATTGAAACTATACACAAAATATGAAGATAAATTAAAAGTTAAATTAAAAAACTTACCTGATTGTAACAAATTTAAAACTACGGATTTAAAGTATGAAGGTTTATGGGAAACAGTATTTGTTAAACCATTAGCATATATTCTTCTTAAGGTAGGATCCTTAGTAGGAAATTATGGTTTATCAGTAATAATTATAGGATTGTTAATTAGAATATTAATGATGCCTTTATCAAAAAGCATGATAAATCAATCAGAAAATATGAAAAAAGCACAACCTGAAATAGCTAAAATTGAGAAAAAATATAAAGATAAGACAGATAGTGAATCATTAATGGCTAAGAGTCAGGAAACGATGATGATTTATAAAAAATACAACATTAATCCTGTGTCTGGCTGTTTAACATCATTTATACAATTACCAATATTCTTTGCTTTTCTAGAGGCTATTAATAGAGTACCTGCAATATTTGAAGGAAACTTTCTAGGATTACAATTAGGTACAACTCCTTTAAAAGGTATTACTGAAGGAAATTACTTCTATATAGTTCTTATAGTATTAATAATTCTTACAACATATTTATCAATGAAAAATTCAATGAATACCACAGATAATAAATCAGATGCTGGAATGCAGATGCAATTTATGACTAAATTTATGATTATAATGATATCAGTTGCATCTTTAAGTTTACCGGCAGCTATAGCATTATACTGGATAGCAACAAATGCGTTTGCTTGTATTCAAAATTATGTAGTAAAGAGAAATAGAGGTAAGTAATATGAAATATGAGGGAAAAACATTAGAAGAAGCCTTAACTAAGGCATTGAATGATTTAAAATTAGGTGAAAAGGATATTATCTATAAAAAAGAGGAAACTAAAGGAGGTTTATTTAAATCTGCTACTATATCTTTAACAGTAACAAAATTAAATGAGGTAATAGATTTTGTAAAAGAATATTTAGAAAATCTTCTTAAGAATCTCGATATGGAAATAAAATTTGAATCAAAAATCAGAGATGGTCAAATTACTATAAAAATGTTTTCAAGTAATAACTCTCTACTAATAGGTAAGGGTGGAAAAAATCTAGAAGCATTGCAAAATATAATAAAACAGGCATGTTTTGTAAAATTTAGTGCATATCCCTTTATAATTCTAGATGTGGAAAATTATAAAGATAAGCAAGTTGCCATTATAGAAAGAATGGCTAAAGATGCGGCTAGAAAGGTTTTGCGGACAAAAAAAGAAATTAAACTTAATGATATGAACTCATATGAAAGAAGAGTAGCTCATAATGCATTATCAAATTTTAAAAATATAACAAGTCAGAGTGAGGGAGAAGAACCTAACAGACATTTAGTTATTGGCTATAAAGAAGATTAACTCTTCTTTTTATTTTTTAATAATTTATCTTGTGCTATAATATGCGAAAAGGAAGTGAATTGGGATGGAGGATACTATATGTGCTATATCTACTGCCCCAGGTATAGGGGCAGTTTCAATTATTAGAATAAGTGGCAAAGATTCAATAAACATTGTAAGTAAAATATTTTCAAATAAAAAAATCAGAAAATCTACAGGTAATAGAATTTTCTATGGTTTTATAATGAATAAAAAAGAAAAAATAGACGAAGTATTAGTAACTTTCATGAAATCTCCTAAAACTTATACTAAAGAAGATGTTGTAGAAATAAATTGTCATGGAGGATTAATTACTACAAAAAGAATTTTAGAATTGTTGTTAACTAATGGGTGTAGATTAGCAGAACCAGGTGAATTTACTAAAAGAGCATTTTTAAATGGAAGAATTGATCTAGTTCAGGCTGAAGCAGTTCAAGACTTGATAAATTCTAAAACAGAAAGTGAAAGAAAAATGTTTATTAATCAGATAGATGGTAAAGTATCAAAAAAAATATCTGATTTAAGGAATAAAATTTTATCTATAATGGCAAATATTGAAGTAAATATAGATTTTCCAGAATATGAAGATGCGATAGAAGTAACAAATGAAATTTTAAAACCTGAGTTAAAAAAGGTTAAAGATGAAATATTAGATATATTGAAAGATTCTAAAAATGGAAAGATAATAAAAGAAGGTATAGATGTTTCTATCTTAGGTAAACCTAATGTAGGAAAAAGTAGTATATTAAATGCTTTATTAAAAGAAGAAAAAGCTATAGTAACTGATATTGCAGGTACTACAAGAGATATAATAGAAGGTACTATTTCTTTAAATGGTTATCTATTAAATTTAAAAGATACAGCAGGTTTAAGAAAAACAAAAAACATAGTTGAAAAAATAGGAGTAAATAGAAGTCTTGAAACAATATCTAACAGTGATTTATTAATATATGTTTTAAATAATAATGAAGAAGTAACAAAAGAAGATTTAAAAGTAATAAAAGAAAATAAAGATAAAACTATAGTATTTATAAATAAGACTGATCTTGAAAGTAAATTAAATATTGAAAAACTAAAAGACTTTAATATAGTTAAAGGAAATACAATAGAACAAAAAGGATTAGAAGAATTAAAAAATAAGATAATAGAAATGTTTAACTTAGAAAAGATAGAAACTAAAGACTTAAGTTATTTATCGAATGCAAGAGAAATATCAGAACTTGATAAAGCTTATAAATACATACTTGAAGTGGAAAAAGGCATAAAAAATAATGCTTCCATTGATATGTTGGAAATAGATTTAAGAAACTGCTGGAATTCTTTAGGTTCTATAATTGGAGAAGTTTATCAAGATGAATTGTTAGATGAATTATTTAGTAAATTTTGTCTAGGAAAGTAAGTGTTAAAATGAAATATGAAATAATTGTAGTAGGTGGAGGTCATGCCGGATGTGAAGCCGCTAATGCCAGTGCAAAAAAAGGTCATAAGACTGCCCTTATAACAATGAATATAAAAAATATTGCAGATATGCCATGTAATCCATCAATAGGAGGTACAGCAAAAGGTATTGTAGTAAGAGAAATTGATGCTTTAGGTGGATTAATGGGAATAGTTGCAGATGAATCTCATTTTCAGATAAAAATGTTAAATAATAAAAAAGGACCTGCTGTAAGATCTCTAAGAGCCCAGGCCGATAAAACAACTTATCCTAAAAATATTTTAAAAAGACTTAAGAATTTAAAAAATCTTACAATAATAGAAAATACTGTAAAAAATATTATAGTGGAAAATGATAAAGTAACAGGTATAATTTTAGAAGATGATTCTAAAATTTCTTGTAGTGCCTTAATATTGACAACTGGAACTTATTTAAGAAGTAATATTTTAAGAGGAGATAGTAAAAAGATTGAGGGACCTCATGGAGAAAAAACAGAACTAAATTTAAGTTTAAACCTAAAAAAACTAGGCTTCAATATTCAGAGATTAAAGACTGGAACTCCTCCAAGAATTAATTCTAATTCAATAGACTTCAGTAAATTAAAAGAAGAATGTGGTGATACTGAATACTATACTTTTAGTTTTGATACTAAACCTTATTATGATATAAATAATCAACAGAAATGTTATTTAGTTTATACTAATGAAAATACTCATAATGTAATTAAAGAAAATTTATCTAAATCCAGTATGTATGGAGGATTTGTAGAAGGTATAGGTCCTAGATATTGTCCTTCAATCGAAGATAAAATAGTTAGATTTAGTGATAAAGAAAGGCATCAGTTATTTTTAGAACCTGAAAGTTTATACTATGATGAATGGTATTTACAAGGTTTTTCCACAAGTATGCCGATAGATATTCAGGAAAAAATGGTTCATAGTCTTCATGGTTTAGAAAAAGCAGTAATTACTAAATATGCTTATGCCATAGAATATGATGCAATAGATCCTCTTCAGATAAAACCTAGCTTAGAAACTAAATTAATAGAAAATTTGTATACTGCTGGACAGATAAACGGAACTAGTGGTTATGAAGAGGCAGCTTGTCAGGGATTAATAGCGGGATTAAATGCATCATTAAAATTAGAAGGTAATAATCCTTTAATCTTAAAAAGAAATGAGGCATACATAGGAGTTTTAATTGATGATTTAGTATCAAAGGGTACAAAAGAACCATATAGATTACTTACTTCTAGAGCTGAGTTTAGGCTTTTATTAAGACATGATAATGCAGATTTAAGATTAAGAAAATACGGCTACGAAAAAGGATTAATAGATAAAAAAAGATATAATAAATTATTAAAAAAAGAAAAAGATATAATAAATTTATTAAGTTTATTGGAAACTACTCAGTTAAAAAAGAATTCTAAAACTGTTGAATTATTTGAAAATAATAATATTTCAATACCAACTAAGAATTTAACTTTAAAGGAATTATTAAAAAGACCTGAGATAACAATAGATTTTATAAAGAATTTAATAAATATTGAATATTCTGACGATGTACTAGAACAAGTTGAAATATTAGTAAAATATGAAGGATATATTAAAAAAGAAGAAAAAGAAGTAGAAAAATTACTTAAATTAGAAGAAAAAGAAATACCTTTATCTATAGATTATTCTAAAATTAAGAATTTGGCTTCTGAAGCGAAAGAAAAACTGCAAATTATAAGACCGTTAACAATAGCACAGGCAAGTAGAATTAGTGGAGTAAATCCATCTGATATATCAATATTGGCAGTTTATTTAAAAAAAGAATTTGCTAAAAAGGATAGTGATTAAATTGAAAGAACAGGAATTTATAGAAGAATTAAAAAAATTAAATATAGATGTAGATGAATTTAAACTTAAGCAATTAAAAACTTATTGTGATTTTTTAATTGAATATAATAAAACTACAAATTTAACCGCTATAAAGGATAATAATGATATTTATTTAAAACATTTTTATGATTCTTTAACTATAACTAAGGCAATTGATTTAAATAAAATAGACACTCTTTTAGATGTAGGTAGTGGAGCAGGATTTCCAGGAGTAGTACTAAAAATCTTTTTTCCAAATATTAGTCTATATTTATTAGATAGTAATAGTAAGAAAACAAATTTTCTAAAAAAATTGATTGAAGTTTTAAGTTTAAATAATGTTAATATAATAAATAATAGAGTAGAGGAGCTTCCTAAATCTTATTTAAACAGTTTTGATTTAGTAACTGCAAGAGCAGTAACAAACTTACCGGTACTAACTGAATTATGTCTGCCATTTGTGAAAATAAATGGATATTTTATTTCATATAAAGGTAATGTATTAGAAGAGTTAAATGATTCAAAGTATACTATTAGTTTTCTTGGAGGAGAGTTAAAAGATACTATAAAATTATTTCTTCCAAAAGAAAATAGTTTAAGGACAATAATAAAAATTAAAAAGATATCTAAAACCAAAGAAGGATATCCAAGAAAATATAATGAAATAATTAAAAAAGCATTGAAAAAAAGTTAATTATAAGTTAGAATAAAATAAGAATAGTAAAAGGGGCTGTTGTTATGAATAATATGAATATGGAAAGTGAAGTCCGCGAAATTTTTTTGGATGATATAATTCCAAATAGATTTCAACCAAGATTAAGTTTTGATGAAAAAGCAATGGGAGAATTAGCAGCTTCTATAAAAGAACATGGTGTAATTCAACCATTGGTTTTAAGAAGACTTGGTGATGATAAATACGAAATAATAGCAGGCGAAAGAAGATACAAGGC
Organism: uncultured Muribaculaceae bacterium; assembly: GCA_964441535.1. Taxonomy (GTDB): domain Bacteria; phylum Bacillota_I; class Bacilli_A; order RF39; family UBA660; genus CAYNLX01. Next base: position 15,290 of record CAYTXQ010000010.1, on the reverse strand, counting down.
TTCAAAAATGGCAGGGCTTACTAAAGTCCCTGCAGTTATAGCTAATTTAGATGATAATCAGAGTGCAGAAGTAGCACTTGTTGAAAATATACAAAGAAAAGATTTAACTCCAATAGAAGAGGCTAAAAGTTATAAAAATTTATTAGATAGAGGTTATTTAACTCAAGAACAACTAGCTCAACGTCTAGGAGTTTCTCAACCAGTAATATCAAATAAAATGAGATTATTGAATTTATCAAATGAAGTTCAGGATGCTCTATTAAAAGAACAGATATCTGAAAGACATGCAAGAAGTTTATTACAATTACAGGATCAAAATATACAAAATCAATTATTAAATAAAACATTAACTGAAAGATTAACGGTTAAGCAACTGGACGATTTAATAAGAAAGGATTACTTAAATTCAGAAACTTCAGAAGAAGATGATATACCTTTGGTAGATTTAGTTCCAAATATTAATGAGATTAAAAATAATAGTGTTGATATAAGTCAAATTCTTGATAAACAACCTGCTCCAAGTCCAACGATGAATGAATTTATGACTAACAACGAAGTTGAACCTGCTCCAGTAGTTGAACCAAAAGAAGAATCAAATACGAATAAATTCTTTAATTTTCTTGAAGAAGAAGGTGCAAACATGCAGACGGAAGAACCTAAAAATTCTAGTATTCAAACAGAGCCTGTTGTTGAAGCACAATCAACTCCATTAGATAATATTTCGCAAGATAATAAGTCTGAATTATTAGTACCTAATATATCTGTAGAACCTGTAGATGAATCCTCAAACACAAATCAAGGATTTAACTTTTTTGATACAGAAAGTTTAAATCCTGAAACATCTCAAGTTGAACCTGCTCCAGTAGAAAACAATAATATACCTCCTGCTATTCCAGAAATATCAATTCAAGCAGTACCTAGTGAAGTTCCAACTACTTCTCCTGTAATAGAACAGTCATCTAATGAAGTTCCATCTGTCAATCCTGCTATAGAACAACCACCTATAATACAGAGTCCACTACCTATTATAGAGAATATGGTAGATCCAGTTAATATGATAGATTCTATAAATGAAGTAAAACAACAAGAAGAAAAAATAGAATTACAAGAAAAAAATATAACTCAAGCAATTGGTATTATAAGAGATGCTAAATCGAAAATAGAAAATCTAGGATTTATTGTTGATTTAGAAGAAATAGATTTAGATACACAATATCAAGCTTCATTTAAAATAGAAAAGGACTAACATCCTTTTTCCAGACTGTTGACAAAGGTTAATGGTCTTTTTATTCGTTATTTGGTTCAGTTCCTTTTACATAATAAAATACTTTGACTTTACTAGAATCTTTAGTTTCTTCACCACTAACTGAATCTAAAGGTATACCTATAACATTGTCAGGTTGTTCATACCAACTAGGTTCGGTATCTTTTAATGTACTTTCAACAGTTTCAATCCATATTTTTTTATTGATAGCAGAATATTCGTTACTTACATTAGAACTATCATCTTTTCCATTCCAGACAATCATTAATATATCAGGATTATATCCAGCCACCATATAATCTGTACTTGTTGTACCACTTTTTATAGCGTATTTTCTAGAGAAATAGGACGCGTATCTAAGCATAGTAGGTTTAGTATAATCTGAAAAACTTGAATCATAAGTGCATGTTAATAAATCATTAAGAATATACAAATAACTGGGATTTAATACTAAGTCTTTTTTATTTTCTTTTTTATATAAAACATTTCCATTTAGATCTTCTACTTTATTTATAAAATGAAGATCTCTTTTATATCCACCACTTGCTAAAGTAGTATAACCTCTAGCAAAATCAACTAAATTTATTTCACTTGCTCCTAAGGCTAGAGAAGGATTAGCCTTTAATTCTGCTTGTATACCTGCTTTGTATGCAGAATCTACCAAAGTCTGTTCACCCAAAAATAAGTGAGTTTTAACAGCATAAATATTGTCAGAAAAGGCAATAGCGGCAGCCATTGTTATATTTTTATTTGCATACTTATCTGAATAATTTGATGGTGAATATAACTGATTGTTAGAAAATACAAATGTAGAAGATTCACTTAAAAATGTAGAAGATCCAGTTAATCCATTTTCTAAAGCAGCATAGTATAAAAAAGGCTTAATAGATGAACCAACCTGTCTTACAGATTTAGTTGCTCTATTGAATTGACTTATAGCATAGTTAACTCCTCCAGTAAGAGCCGTAATTCCTCCAGTTTTAGGATCAACTACGACAGCAGCCACCTGTGTATCATCATCCAACATATTATTAACAACAGCAGTATTTAAATTTGTCTGAGCTTCCATATCTAAGTTTGTATAAATCTTCAATCCCTTAGATTCAATTAAAGAATCTGGAATGTTTTTTAACCCTTTTAATTCGTCAATAACAGCATCCTGATAATACATTATAGTTTGTAAGTTATTGCCGTTGTCATTTCCATAAATTGTAACATTATCATAATCTAGTTTATTGTGTTCTTTTTTCGATATAGCCTTATTTTCATATAATTTTTTTGCCAATAATTTAGCTCTTTTAAAACATTTTTCTTTATTAGCAATTGGATTATAATTATTAGGACTTCTAGGTATAGCAGCAAGTATTGTGGCCTCTTCAATGGATAAATCAGAGGCATCCTTATTAAAATAATAATTACTTGCATTTTCTACTCCATAATTACCTTGACCTAAATTTATAGTATTTAAATATCCTTCTAGAATTTCATCTTTGTCGTAATGCATTTCAATTCTTATAGTCAAAAAAGCCTCCTGTATTTTTCTTTTCCAGGTTTTATCAAAATCTAGAAACATATTTTTAGTATATTGTTGTGATATCGTAGAGGCACCCTCCACTATACTATTATTTTTAATATTATTAAACATTGCCTTTGCTATTCTTAAATAATCAAAACCATGATGTTTATAAAAGTTTTTATCTTCAGTATTAATAATGGCATCAATTAAATTATCAGATATATCATCTAGACTAATCCATTTATTATTACCAGATCCTGTATAAACTATTTCTTCGTTTTTATCATATATAAAAAATCTATTAGCACTTTTTAAGGCAATTTTAGGTGCAAAATATGCATAGACGTATACTGAAACTATAGAAAGAATAAAAAGAGCAAATAAGGCAATAAAAAGTTTGTATAATTTAAATATTTTTTTCATATCATAATCTCCCATTATTAGTATTGGTAATTATATTAAAATTATGAGTGCAAATAAATAATACTTATGCTATAATGTTTTCATAAAAAAAGAGGTGCTTTATTGAACTATAAATTTGATATATTATTAAAAAATAATAAGGAAACTCTATATGAAAAATATAATATATATTGTAAATATAAAGACAATATATATACTTTTAAAGATAAAGAAGTAACAACAAGTTTTAGTATATCTAAAAATAATTTTATGTTTCAGAGAAAAACTGAAGAATATTTATTTAAAATTGAAATCAATAATGATATAATAACTTCACAAATTGAATTAATAGAAGAAAATAGTGTTTTAGATATACCAATTAACTGCATATCAAAAGAGTTAGATGAAAATCATATAATAATAGAATATAAACTAGATATAAATGAAAATATAAACACTTTAATTATTACTAGAAAGGAAGATTAGATTAATGAAGGAAGAAATAATAAAAATTATTAAAGAAGCCTTAAGTAAAAATAATATCAATTATAAAGATAATATAATAGTTGAAATTCCTACTAATAAAATTAATGGAGACTTTTCAACTAATATAGCAATGAAACTGGCTTCCTCACTGAAAAAATCCCCTATGGAAATAGCAAACAGTTTAATAAAAGATATAACTGGAGATAAAATTCAGGATGTAAAAGTGGCTTCACCAGGATTTATCAATATATATTTAAATTCGGAAGCAATTCTTTCAGTAATAAACTATATATTGAATAAAAAAGAAAATTTTGGTAAGAATGAAATGGGTAAAGATAAAAAAATAAATATAGAATTTGTAAGTGCAAATCCCACTGGAATAATGCATATAGGTAATGCAAGAGGAGGTGCTTACGGAGATAATTTATCTAGAATATTATCATGGTGTGGATATTCTGTTAATAAAGAATACTATGTTAATGATTTAGGAAACCAAGTAAAGAACTTAGGACTATCTCTACAGGCAAGATATAAACAAGCATTAGGAATTAAAACAGATATGCCGGAAAATGGATATTTTGGAAAAGATATAATTGCTATGGGAGAAAATCTTGCTAAAGAATATAAAGATACAAAAGTTACAGAAGACTTAGAATTCTTTAAAACTTACGGAATAGAAAAATTATTAGAAAAAATAAAGCAAGATTTATGTGAATATAGAGTAGTACATGATGAGTTTACCAGTGAGAAATCTGTATATGATACAGGTGAGATAAAAAAAGTTCTTGATTATTTAAGAAAAAATGATTATATTTATGATATTGATGGTGCAACTTGGTTTAAAGCAACAAAATTAAATGCTCCAAGAGACTTTGTAGTAATTAAATCAAATAAAGATTATACATATTTACTACCAGACTTAGCCCACTATAAATTAAATATGGCAAAAAAATATGATAAGATGATAAATGTTTTAGGAGCCGATCATCATGGATACGTTCCAGGACTAAAAACTGGATGTGAAGCCATAGGAATAGAAAAAGATAAAGTGGAGATTAAGTTATTGCAACTTGTAAAATTAATTGAAGATGGTATAGAAATTAAAATGAGTAAAAGATCAGGAAAAGTATTTACTCTTAAAGATCTAATAGATGAAGTTGGAGTAAATGCTGCTAGGTACTATTTTGCAGCTAAGAGTTTAGATACACCTATGGATTTTGACATAGATTTAGCCAAAAAGAAATCAAATGAAAATCCTGTATACTATGTTTGTTATGCATATGCTAGAATTTGTACTATACTAAATGAAAATAAAATTGATAAATATGTAGATAAATATGAAACAATACATGAAAATGAAGCATATAGTATTCTAGAAAAGTTAAGCCAGTTTGAGGATATAGTAAAAGAGTCAGCATTAAAAGAAATGCCTCATATTATTACTAATTATGTATATGATTTGGCTACTTTGTTCCATAGTTATTATTCAAAATACAGAATATTATCTGAAGATGAGAATAAAACTATAGAAAGTTTAAATTTTATAAAAGCAATAAAGATTACTTTAGAAAATGCTTTATATTTAATAGGTGTTATACCACCAACAAAAATGTAGGAGGAATGAAATTATGAAAATAAAAGAATTTAGTAAAGTGGAATTAGAAGCAATGTCTTACGAGGATATAGCTTTTATGATGTTAAAAGAAAACGGCAAAAAAATGAAAATTAAAACAATATTTGAAAACATTTGCAAATTATTAGGATTAGATCAAAAGGAATTTGAAGATAAAATTGCTGATTTTTTCTCATTATTATCAACAGATAAAAGATTTGTTATGTTAGAAAATGGATATTGGGATTTAAAAGACAATCATAAGACAAAAAAAATAATATTAGAAGAAGATGAAGATGACTTGCTACCAGAAGAATTAGAAGATGAAGATGTGGAAATCGAAGAAGTTACAGATTTCTTTGATGAAACAGATGAAACAGATGATGAAGAAGATGAAGATTTACAAGGATTATCTATTTTAAGTGATGAAGATTCAGATGAGTTAATGTAGCTCTTTCTTAAATTTATAAAAATAAAGAAGGAGAGAACTATGATAAATAGATTAAATACAATTGAAGAAAAATATGAAGATTTAAATAATGAATTATCTAAACCAGAGGTAATAAGCAACTTTAACGAAACTAAAAAGTTATTAAAAGAACAGAAAAGTTTAGAAGAAACAGTTCTAAAATATAGAGAATATAAAAAAGTATTAAAAGATTTGGAAGAAGCAAAAGAAATGAAAGATGATCCTGAATTGTCTGATTTCGTATCTGAAGAACTGGATAGATTAAATAATTTAAAAGAAAAAATAGAATCAGAACTAGAAATCCTATTAGTTCCTAAAGATCCTAACGATGGAAAAGATATTATTATGGAGATAAGAGGAGCTGCTGGTGGAGATGAAGCAAATATCTTTGCCGGAGATCTATTTAAAATGTATTCAAAGTATATCGAAAGACAAGGTTGGAAAATTGAAATTGTCAATGCCACTGAAGGGTCTAGTGGAGGATTTTCTCAAATAGAATTTTATGTTAAAGGGGAAAATGTTTACTCACTTCTGAAATATGAAAGCGGATCACACAGAGTACAAAGAGTTCCGGAAACAGAAACACAAGGAAGAGTTCATACTTCCACTTCAACTGTAGCTGTAATACCAGAATCTGAGGAAATTGACATAGAACTAAAAGATAGTGATATAAGAATGGATGTATATCATAGTAGTGGAGCTGGAGGACAAAGTGTAAATACGTCTGACTCTGCCGTAAGACTAACACACATACCAACAGGAGTAGTAGTTGCATGTCAGACAGAAAGAAGTCAGTTAAAGAATAGAGAAAGAGCTATGACAATGCTTAAAACTAAAATACAGAATGAAATAGATAGAAAAAGAGAAGAAGAAATAGGGGCAGAAAGAAAAAATAAAGTTGGAACTGGGGATAGATCAGAAAAAATAAGAACATATAATTATCCTCAGAATAGAGTGACTGATCACAGAATTAACTTTTCGGTTATGGAACTAGATAAAGTAATGAATGGTTATTTAGATGAAATAATAGAAGCATTAATAAATGAAGACTTAAAATTAAAATTAACGGGAGAGTAGTAAAATGAAGTTAACAGAGACAATGAAAGCAGGTAAATCAGGAACATATAGATTGTCTTATAAATGTAGTGAATGTAATAATATTCAGCCAGTTTTATTAATTTGTACTGAAAAATATGGTGAAAAAATAAATGCCTGGTGTCCGTATTGTAAAAAAGAAACTTTACATAAAAAATTTACAACAGCAGCATTAGAGAAATTATATAGAAAGAAAATAAAATCAGATAAATTAATGGAAGATTCTAACAAAGATTCTGAATTGGTTTTAGCTAAGAAGTTATGTTAGATAATGAAAAAAAATATTTAAAAAAGTATATTAAACCTAAAAAATTGAATAAAGGTTTAATAAAATTAGAACAAGGCATACCTGTACAATATATAGTTGGAAACACTAATTTTTATGGGTATGATTTTATTGTAAATAAAAATGTTTTAATTCCAAGATTTGAAACTGAGTACTTGGTTGAAAAAACTATAAAATATATTAAAAAGTATTTTAATATAGTGAATATTCTTGATATAGGTACTGGTTCTGGATGTATTGCAGTTACTTTAAAAAAAGAATTACCTTTATCTAATATTACAGCAATAGATATATCAAAAAAAGCTATTAAAGTAGCTAAGAAAAATTCAAAAAAGAATAAAGTAGATATAAATTTTATATCGAAGGATATTAATAAATATTCTTCATTAAATAAATACGATGTGATAATAAGTAATCCGCCATACCTTGATTATAAAGATGAAGTAATGGATATAGTTAAAAATAATGAACCTTTAAATGCACTATATGCAAAAGAAGAAGGTTTAGAATTTTACAAAATAATATTAAAAAAATCTAAGGATATGTTAAAAGAGAAAAGTTTAATAGCGTTTGAAATAAATAGCGAACATAAACAGCATGAAAAGATAAAGGAAATAACATTGTCTATATATCCCAACGCTATAGTAAAAATAGAAAAAGATCCAGCAAACAAAATAAGATATGTATTTATTTTAAATAATATTGAATAAAAATTAGATTAATCACCCTACATAATGTTAAGAGGTGATTTTTAATGAAAAAAATAATATTAATATTAGTAGTATTTGCTGTAATACTTTATTCTAACGAAAAGTATATAATACCAGATGATGCTATAAGGCTTAGAATAATACCTAACAGCAATAGTAAAGAAGATCAAAATATAAAATTAAAAGTTAAAGATAAAGTCCAAAGTGATTTAGCCGTTATTTTAAAGGACGCTAAAGACAGTAATACTGCTGAGGTTACTTTAAAAACTAATTTAAATGTGATAGATAATGATGTAAAAAGTTTGCTTAATAGAGAAAATTATAATTTGGGATATACAATAAATTATGGATATAACTATTTCCCTGAAAAAGTCTATAAAGGTGTTACATATAAGGAAGGTGAATACAAATCTTTAGTAGTTAAATTAGGCGCTGGAGAAGGAGATAACTGGTGGTGTGTATTGTTTCCTCCCTTGTGTCTTATAGAAGCGGATGAATCCGAAACTGATGAAGTAGAATATAAATTTTATGTTGAGAAAATATTAGACATGTTTAATAATTAATGACCTTTTAAAATATGATTATTTAGGGGGTTTTTATTTGAATGAAATATTACCAATAATAATTATAGGATTAGCATTAAGTATGGATGCATTTTCATTAGCTTTAGGTCTTGGAACATTAAATCTAAGAAAAAAAATAATAGTAGCATTATCTTTATCTGTAGGAATAATGCATTTTATAATGCCTTTAATAGGATATACCATTGGAATTAAATTAATCAAAATATTGCCAATCTCTCCCAATGATATTGTAAGCATTTGTCTATTTATAATAGCAGTTTTCATGATAAAAGATTTATTTGAAAATGAAATAGAAGAAGTAAATATAAGTATAGTGGGAATATTTGTGTTTTCGTTATCAGTTAGTATCGATAGTTTTACTACAGGGATAGGTATGAAAATAATAACTGATAAAATTTTATTGTGTCCCATAATATTTTCAGTAGTAAGTTGTATATTTACATATATAGGTTTATCCATAGGAAAATATGCCAAAAACAAGATTGGTACTATTTCTTTACTTCTAGGTATTAGCCTTTTGCTAATTACAAGCATAATATATTTATGTAAATGATTAATTAAGATTAATTGACAAAATCTTATAACAATTATATATTTAATATATAAATGATGAGGAAGATTTAAATGAGTAATAAGATTCAAATTGAAGGTGGAAACACTTTATCAGGAAAAATAAACATAAGTGGAGCAAAAAATGCAGTATTAGCTTTATTACCTGCCACAATCTTAAGCGAAGGTGATACTAAAATATTTAATGTACCTAATATATCAGATACAGAAGCAATAATGGATATAGTTAAATATTTAGGAGGAACTATTTCATGTGAAAAAGATGTTATTAAAGTAAATACTAAAAATTTAATAAATAAAGAAATACCTGAAAAAATGTCTAGCAAATTAAGAGCTTCTTATTATTTTATGTCTGCTCTTTTAGGCAGATTTAAACATGTTGAAATGTATTTTCCAGGAGGTTGTTCCATAGGAGCAAGACCTATAGATCAAACATTAAAAGGATATAAGGCTTTAGGTGCAACAGTAACAGAAAAAAACACTAAATATATAATTGATGCCACTGAACTGCATGGTGCACATATATACTTAGATATGCCTAGTGTAGGAGCTACAGTAAATACAATGCTAGTGGCAGTAAGAGCAAAAGGTGTTACTACAATAGAAAATGCTGCTAGAGAACCGGAAATAGTTAACCTTGCAATATTTTTAAATAATATGGGAGCTAATATCAAAGGAGCAGGGACCAGCGCTATAAAAATAACAGGTGTAGATACCTTATCAGGATGTTTTGGAGAAGTAATTCCAGATAGAATAGAAGCAGGTACTTATGTTATTGCTGGTGCTTTAATGGGTGATAACCTAAAAATAGATAATATAATTCCAGAGCATATTGAAACACTAACTTCCAAATTAGGAGAAATGGGAGTACCTCTTAAAATAGAAGAATCAAGTATTACAGTATCAAAATCAGATAAATATGAACCTGTAAAAGTTAAAACATTAGGTTATCCAGGATTTGCTACTGATTTACAGCAACCATTAACAGCATTACTTACCCAATGTAATGGAATATCTTATTTAGAAGAAACAATATATGAAAATAGATTTAAAAATGTTAAATATTTAAATAATATGGGAGCTAATATTAAAATAAATAAAGCTGGAAATAAAATTATAATAAAAGGGCCTTCAAAACTAAAAGGAAAGAATGTCATGGCAACAGATTTAAGAGCAGGAGCTTGTATGGTACTTGCTGCATTAAAAGCCTCCGGCAAGACTACTATAAATGAAATAGAGCATGTTTTAAGAGGTTATGAAGATTTAGTAGGAAAACTTTCAAGTGTAGGTGCTAAAATAAAATTAATAAAATAAAATAGTAGAGAATAAACTCTGCTTTTTATTTAGGGGGCAATATGAAAAGAAAATTATTACTTCTATTAATTCTATCTACTATTTCAATATTAATAATTTATAATCTTTTTTGTAATAATAAAAGATTAAATTATCTATCTTTAGGAGACTATACAACTTATCAAGGTACTTTTAATAATACTTATATAGACTATTTAAATGAAAAATATAACTTCAAAGATAGTTATACATATTCCAAAGAAGATTTAAGAATAACAGATTTAATAAATGCTATAAATAATAATATTAAAGTGGATAAAAAAAATATTAAGGAATTAATAGCAAGTTCTCAAATAACAACAATATCAATAGGAAATAATGAAATTCAATACAGGACTAATTCAAATAAATTAAGTAATAAATATTATGATGAGATAATTACTGACTTTGATAATCTTCTAAGATTAATTAAATCCTTAACTAATAACAATGTCATTATTATAGGAATCTATAATCCATATAGATACTATTCCAGAGATATTCAGTCATTATTCAATTATTTAGATTTTTCTTTTAATGAAATTACAAAGAAATATGAATTTAATTATATAAAAACAAACAATGTTTTCAGTAGCAGTAATGATTATCTAACTTCAGGTAAATTTACTAATGAAGCCCATAAATATATTTATAGACAAGTGAGCATTTTAATTGATAAAAACACTTGATATACAAAAGTTTTATGATATAATACATAAGAACACAAATTACTATAACTAAAAATTAGTTATGGCGGGAGGAGAAAAAATGAAAGCTGGAATACATCCAACAGTAAAAGAAGCAACTGTAACATGTGCTTGTGGAGAAACTTTTAAAACAAAATCAATAAAAAAAGATATTAAAGTTGAAGTTTGTAGTAAATGCCACCCATTTTTTACAGGTAAAATGGGACAAAGTAAAAAAACTGGAGCTGTTGAAAAATTTAATCGTAAATACGGTCTTAACGAAGATAAAAAAACTGCTTAAGCAGTTTTTTTGTGCTATAATAAGCCTCAGGGGACGATTTGAGATGTTAGTAGAAAAGTATAATGCTATGCACAAAAATAATTATACAGGACCATTTGATAAACATATATAATGAAGAAGAATTACAAATAGATTCAACTATCTCGTTTTTTGAGATAGTTCAAAACGAAAATGGGCGAAATATAAAAAGAAAAGTCAAATTTTACAGTTTAGATGCTATTATTGCTGTTGGGTATAGAGTTAATTCCATTAAACCTCCTAAATTTAGAATTTGGGCCATCAAAACTCTAAAAGAATTTATTACTAAAGGATATGTTTAAAAAACGAATTATAAAGATATTCAAAGTCAATTAGATGAATTTATAAACATACTGAAGAAAAATAAAGAGTTAATGGAAATCCTTATATATTCTACATTTTTTAAAATTATATGCTATAATCTTTTTAAGAATAGGAGATTTTTTATGAAAAAAATATTTATTGCCACTGATCATAGAGGGACAGATTTAAAAAATAAAATATTGGAATTATTTCCGGATTTAATTGATTTAAGTGGGAAATATGATCCTGAGGATGATTATCCTGACTTTGCTTTTAAACTTGGAGAAGAGGTAGTTAAAAACAATTCTAGAGGTATACTAATATGTGGATCAGGTAATGGAATGTGTATAGCAGCAAATAAAGTTAAAGGAGTTCGTGCAACAAAAGTAAGTAATGTGTTTGAAGCAGGAAACTGCGTACAGGAAAACGGAGTAAATGTAATAGTATTAAAAGAAGATTTAGATATTAATTTAATTAAAGATATGATAAATTCATTTATTGAAGTAAAAGAACCTTACCAGGAAAGACATATAAGAAGAATAAATAAGATAATAAATTATGAAAATGGAGAATATAATGTATTATAAAGTTTTGTTATATACATTTAACATAATGCTTAGTATCTATGCTTTAAGTTCAGTCAAGTTCGATAATTTTCTTAAACCAAATAAAGTATGGGAATCTAGAATATTGTATATTTTAACAGGATTTATATTAGGTTATTTATTCACAAATTTTGTAGTAGATTTTTTGGAGTGTAGTAAAATTTTTTAAGGAGAATTTTATGGAAAACAAAATATTATTACTTATAATTATTATCTTAACACCATTTACTTTTATAAAAAATGATAAGAGAGTAAAATTAGAAGAGATAGAAGAAATAGAAAATAAGAAATACAATGAAGTATATATTAACTATAAAGATGATACATTAGAAATAGAATCTTATGTAGTAGGGGTAGTAGCAGCAGAAATGCCTGCTCTTTTTAATGATGAAGCTTTAAAAGCACAGAGTGTTAGTTCAAGAACTTTTGCTTATTTTAAACTATATAATAATCCTGAATATGTATTTGATAACAATGATCAGGTATATATAACTACTGAAGAGATGAAAACAAAATGGGGTAACAATTATAACGAATATTATAATAAAATAGTTAATTTAGTTTCAAAAACAAAAGGTTTAATAATGACTTATGATAAAAAACCTATAAGTTCCTACTACTATGCTATGTCTAATGGATACACAGAAGATTCTCAAGCAGTCTTTAATGAAACTGAACCTTATTTAGAATCAGTAGAGTCTTTATGGGATGAAAAACAGAAAAACTTTGAATATAAAATATCAATATCAAAAGAAGAATTTTGTAAAAAATTAGAAATAACTTGTGATTCTGTAAAAATATCTAATATTGTAAGAAATTCTTCAAATAGAGTAAGTACTATAGAAATAAATAATAAAAAATTTACAGGAGTTCAAGTAAGAAAATCATTATTATTAAGATCAACAGATTTCTATATAACAGTAGGTGATAATATAACTATATTAACAAAGGGATACGGTCATGGAGTAGGAATGAGTCAGTATGGCGCTAACTATCTTGCAAATAGTGGAATGGATTATTCTCAAATATTAAAATATTATTACAATGATATAGAAATAGAAAAAATAAATGTATAATTAATCTTTTTTTGCTCACAATTATAGTAGGAAGGTGAGATTGTGACCAAAAGAAAATTAAGAAGCTTTGTAATACCAACAGTATATATAATTTCATTATCGGCAATAATATTAAGTATATTACTAATAGGAAATACAATTAAAAACATTTTTTCATTATCTGTTGATAAGTATTATGTTACTGGAATATTACTTGATAATGTAGTACCTACAGTAAAAGAGATAAATCAAAATACTCAAATAATTAAACCTTACAATAGTGAAAAAGTAGCTATTGCAAAATCTTTCTATAGTAAAGATTCTGATGAAGAAACTCAAAAGAAATCATTAATATACTATCAAAATACTTATATGCAAAATTCAGGTGTCTTATATAACTCAGATGAAACTTTTGATGTATTAAGTGTACTTAACGGAACAGTGAAAAATATTGAAAACGATACACTTCTAGGAACTTACATTGTAATAGAGCACGATGCTGATTTATCCACAATATATTACAGTATTACAGATACAACTCTAAAAGTAGGAGATGCAGTAAAACAAGGTGATGTAATAGGTAAAAGTGGAACAAATAAAATAACAGACAGTAAGAAAAATAACTTGTTATTTGAGGTAAACTATAAAGGTTCATTCATAGATCCAGAGAAATTTTATAGTATGAATATAGAAGACTTATTACAATAAGCCTTTTTAAATGAAATTGGTGAGAATATGGAAATAGTTATATATTTAAAAGACAATGAAATACAGATAAAAAGAAATGATGAGGTGATTGTAGATAGCAATTACCTTTTTACAAAGAAAAAATTTGTTAAATATGGAAGAATAACAGATTATGAAATATTCATAGATTATATGCTATTTTTAATAAAAAAATATAAAATTAAAAAGAATGAAGTAGTGTTTATTCTTAATATTAATAATGAACAGATTGATAAATTAGTATTAACTGAAACTATGGAGAAAGTAGGTTTTAAATCTATAGATTTTAAAGAGATAACATCTTTATTTGATATTGATTTAGAAGAAAACACTCAAATAATTAATTGCTGTATAAATCATTTAGAAATAATGAGATATAGAGATAATAAACTAATTACTTCATTTATTATTCCAAAAGAACTCATTAATATATTATTACTGGAAATTTTAAGTGATAAGTTTAAAAATATAATATTAGGAGAAATAAAGTTATATAAAATATCTAATACTTTAATGTTTGAAAACCCTGAATTTTACCTTATCAATAAGATATAGACAAAACATGACTTTTTCTGATATAATTTGCTTATAGCAAAAGTAAAAGGGAAGAGTTGTTATGTGTGATAAGATTTGTGGTTGTAGAAGATGGTAAAAATTACCAAGAACAAATAAGAAGCATAATTAGAAAACTAACTTTTGATAGCGAACAAGACATAGAAATATTAATGTTTTCTTATTATTCAAAAGAATTGGAAAAAGTTATTAAAGATTGTTCGGAAAGAAAGATTTATATTCTAGATATAGAATTAGAATCTAAAATTTCGGGCATCCAAATAGCTCAAAGAATAAGAGAAAAAGATTGGGATAGCGATATCGTTTTTGTGACTAATCATGACAAAATGTTTGAGAACGTTTATAGAAATGTTTATATTGTTTTCGACTTTATAGAGAAATTTCATGATTTTGACAAGAGATTAGATCATAGTTTAAAAGTAATATTATCTAACAAGCATGATAATAAAATGCTCAGATATCATTCTAGACATGCTGACTTACAATTGTTCTTAAAAGATATAACTTATATTTACAGAGATACTGCTGAAAGAAAATTAGTAGTATGTACAACTAATAACAAATATACAATAAACAAAACAATTACAGATATAATAAAAGAACTTGATGATAGATTTAAAATAGTCCATAGAGCGTGTATAGTAAATACAGATAGAGTAACAAAATATAAATGGTCATCAGGAAGTTTCATATTAGA
>CAYTXQ010000009.1:12130-22606 GCA_964441535.1 uncultured Muribaculaceae bacterium | reverse complement strand
ATAGACGGTGGTGATTGGCACCTCGATGTCGGCTCGTCACATCCTGGAGGTGGATTCGCTTCCAAGGGTTGGGCTGTTCGCCCATTAAAGTGGCACGCGAGCTGGGTTCAGAACGTCGTGAGACAGTTCGGTCCCTATCCGTCGTGGGCGCAGGAAAATTGAGGAGAGCTGATCCTAGTACGAGAGGACCGGATTGGACATACCTCTGGTGTATCTGTTGTAACGCCAGTTGCATTGCAGAGTAGCTATGTATGGACGGGATAACCGCTGAAAGCATCTAAGCGGGAAGCCTCCTCCAAGATGAATTTTCCCATTTTTTATAAAGTAAGATCCCTTGAAGACTACAAGGTTGATAGGCTAGAGGTGGAAGAATAGTAATATTTTGAGCTGACTAGTACTAATAGATCGAGGATTTAATCCCAAATTATAATTTGATGAATTGCATTATCTTGTTTTTAAAGGACAAAATCCTTTATTGGTGACGATAGCCTAGTGGGTACACCCGTTCCCATCCCGAACACGGAAGTTAAGCACTAGCACGGCGAAAATAGTGTAAGCGAAGATAGCAAGTTGCCAATTTTTTTTTGCAAAAATATTGTAAAATCATGTAAAAAAACTTAAGTTTTTGTTTAAATTTTTAAAAATGTGTTATTATATAATTAGAGATATATATTCTTTTTCATGAAGTGAGGTGTTTCTATGGCAAAAGAATCTATTTATCATAGTACTCTAGAAATAAATACTTCTGTAGATACTCTTGGAAGTACTTTGGTTGAACTTCAAGAAAAATATCCTGTTGAAAATGGTTGGGAAATTGATAACCCTGAAAATTTTATAGTTGATGGCAATAATATCGAATTTCATATCGATATAGATCAATATGATTTGGTTAGTGTTACTGAAGAAGATACTATTAAATCAACAGATTTTCTTGTACATAAAACTGATGAAAATAACATAGAAGAAGCGGTCGAAAGAGTGAAGAAATGCTATGAAAATAATGATTGTACTTTTTCTTTACCTCGTATAGTATTTACACATTTAGATGGAGAAGTTACATTTGTTTTAAGCATTTCAAGAGATGTATCAAAAGATGAAATTATATCAAAAAATATAACAAAATAAAAATATATGTAAAATAAATGAAAATAAGTTGTAATGCTTATTTTTTTTGTTATAATTAAAATAGGTGAGAATATGAATAACAAATATATATCTAAATCAGAAGATGATACTATAAAATTAGCTGAAAATATTGAATCAGAAAAATTTCCAAATATGGTAATATGCCTTGATGGAGAATTAGGTAGTGGAAAAACAGTTTTTGTAAAAGGTTTTGCAAGAGCGTTAGGTATAGAAGAGAATATTACCAGTCCTACATTTAATTTAGTAAAGGAATATAATACCGGTGAAATTCCGCTATATCATATGGATGTTTATAGATTGAAAGATTCTTGTGAAGCTTTTGGTTTTGATGACTATTTTAATAAAGGAGCCGTATCAATTATTGAATGGTCTGATTTAATTTGCGGTTGTCTACCTGAAGAAAGACTAGAGATAAAATTTAAAATAATTGATGAAAATACTAGAATAATAATATTAGTTCCTTATGGAAAGCAATATGAGGATTTAATGTCATTAGTATTATGAAATTAAGCGGAAATATTTCCGCTTTTTCTTTTATTATCATATAAAATATAGTATAATCTTAATGCAAGGAAGTGAGTTTTTATGTATTCATTGTTAATAGATACACATTTTAAAAATATAATATTAGTTTTATACAAAGATAAAACAGTTTTAGATAAAATGAATATAGAATCTAGAGAACATAGCGTACATACTATTTCTGAAATAGACAATATTTTAAGAAGAAATGAAATAAAAGTTAATGATTTAAAACAAATATTTGTGGTAAATGGACCAGGAAGTTTTACTGGAGTAAGAATAGGGGTTACTATAGCTAAAACTCTTGCTTTTACTTTAAAAATTCCTATTAAAAGCATAGATTCAATTACTATACAGGCAATATGTATAGAAGATGAAGAAAAATTAGTTAAAGTTAATGATCAAAATGGAGTTTTTTATGGAATATTTTCTTCAAATAAACTTGTAGGTAATTTTGAATATTTAAAATTTAATGAATTTGATAATTTTATTAAAGATAAAGAATTAAATATATATGAAAATGTAGATATTGATTATAAAAAGGTAATAGATTATTTTGATAATATAAAAACTACCAATCCTCATAAAGTAAATCCTTTATACATAAAAAATATAGAGGTTTAATATGATTAGAGAAGCCAATTTTAATGATATAGATTCAATTGACAATTTAGGTAAATTAATCAATGACAATTTCAATAATGTTTTTAATGTATATGATATACTTGAAAACAACATTTCAAGAATTTACGTATATGAAAAAAACAATAAAGTTATTGCTTTTCTACATATTGAAGTATTATACGAAAACGCAGATATTATTAATATAGTTGTAAATCCTGAATATAGAAATCAGTATATTGCTTCTTTGTTGTTAAGTTATATGATAAACAATTTAAATAATAATATCGAGACTATAACTTTAGAAGTATCTGCAGATAATACAGCAGCATTAAATCTATATAAGAAATTTAATTTTGAAATTATTAATGAAAGAAAGAATTATTATAAGAATAAAAATGCTTATATAATGAGAAAGAAGATGAAAAATGAAAACTGATACATATATACTGGGAATAGAATCTTCATGTGATGAAACAAGTATGGCTATAGTAAAAAACGGTAGTGAAATAATATCTCATACAGTATTAAGTCAGATGGATATTCATGCTGATTATGGAGGGGTTATTCCTGAGATAGCATCGAGATTACATACTGAAAATATAACTATAGTTTTAGAAGATGTATTAAGTAAGTCTAATATTAAGATGGAAAGTATAGATGCTATAGCAGTGACTTATGCTCCAGGATTAATGGGGAGTTTATTAGTAGGATTAGAATGTGCTAAGACATTATCATTGGTATATAATAAACCACTTATTAAAGTGAATCATATAGCAGGTCATATTTATGCAAATAATATAGAAAATAAATTAGAGTTTCCATTACTTGCTTTAGTAGTTAGTGGAGGACATACAGATTTAATAATAATGAATAACGACTATAACTTTAATGTTTTAGGCAGCACTTTAGATGATGCTATTGGAGAAGTTTATGATAAAGTAGCTAGGTTATTAGATTTAAAATATCCTGGAGGGCCCAATGTAGAAAAATTTGCCAGTGAAGGAAAAGACACTTATAAATTACCAAGACCAATGCTAGATAATTCTTATAATTTTAGTTTTAGTGGATTAAAAAGTAGTGTTGCAAATTTAATTCATAATGAAAAACAAAGAGGAAATGTAGTAAATAAAGAAGATTTAGCATGTAGTTTTCAAACTACTGCTATAGATGAAATCAAAAGAAAAGTAGAATTAGCGTTAAAAAATTATAATTTAAAAAATATGATTATAGCAGGAGGAGTTTCTGCAAATAAATATTTAAGAAGTGAAATAGAAAAACTTTGTAAAGAATATAATGTAAATCTTATATTTCCCAGTATTAAATATTGTACTGATAATGCTGCTATGATAGGATGCGCTGCTTATCCATTATATCTAAGGGAAAAATTTGCAGATTACTCTTTAAATGCAAAAAGTACTGAAAATTTATATTAATAAGGGAGCAAAACTATGAAAAAAAACAGAATTTTTATAACAATATTGATAATAATATTTTTCTTGCTATTTA
This sequence comes from uncultured Muribaculaceae bacterium, assembly GCA_964441535.1. Taxonomy (GTDB): domain Bacteria; phylum Bacillota_I; class Bacilli_A; order RF39; family UBA660; genus CAYNLX01. The sequence continues at coordinate 18,808 of CAYTXQ010000009.1, read as the reverse complement.
TATTAGTAAAGACTGAAATTTTATTAAAATTAGATATAAATATACTAGAATATATAAAAAATTTTAGATCAAAAAGTTTAACTTCATTTATGAAATTTTATACAGAATTTGCAGTAAATAAATTAATATTTTTAATAGCGGCTTTATTATTATTTACTAATTTTAATGATAAAATTAAAACTTTAGCAATATTAAATTCAATATTTGTTGTTGCAAGTAACAAAGTTTTAAAATTAATTTTTAGAATATCAAGACCAGCAGGATTTATGTTAATAAAAGAAGATGACTATAGTTTTCCAAGTGGTCACAGTACAATAGCAGCAAGTTTTTATTTACTATTAATGTATTTAGTTTATATAAATATTAAAAACAAGTATTTAAAATATAGTTTAATAACTGTTTTATCAATTATGATATTATTAGTGGGATTTTCCAGAATGTATTTGGGAGTGCATTATCCAAGTGATGTATTAGCAGGATACTTAGCAGGTTTAATATTATTATTAATTGAAATAGAGTTTTTAAAAAAGGAGGATTGGAAGTATGGGAAGAGCATACGAAGTAAGAAAAGCAAGTATTCAGAAAACAGGAGCAATTAAAGCAAAAACTTATTCATTGTTTGCAAAAGAAATATACGAAGTAGCAAAAAATGGTATTCCAGAAATTGAAAGTAATATTTCATTAAAAAGAATAGTAGAAAAAGCCAAGAAAAATCAAGTTCCAAGTGATATCATAGATAGAGCAATAGAGAAAGCAAAGGGAAATAATGGAGAAACTTATGAAACTATTACGTATGAAGGTTTTGGACCAGGAGATTCAACAATAATAGTAAAATGTTTAACAGATAATGTTAATAGAACAATAGGTTTTATAAGAACTGCTTTTAATAAAACTAAAAGTAAATTAGGAGTACCTAACTGTGTATCATATAATTATTCTAATTTAGGATTATTAAGTTTTAAATATGATGATGAGGAAAAAGTTTTGGATGCTTTAATAGAAGCGGAAATTAATGTAATAGATATAGAGAAGGATAATGATGAAGTTATAGTAAGTTCTTATCCAAGCGATTTTCATAGAGTTAAAGATGTATTAGAAAAATTAATCCCTAATATTGAGTACAATTTAGATGAAATAGGATTATATCCTAAAGAAAAGATAATACTTAATGAAGAAAATTTAGAGTTGTTTAAAAAACTATATAATTATCTTGACGATATAGAAGATGTTGCTACAATTTATCACAATGTAGAATTATAAAATAGGAGATTAACTCCTATTTTTTGGTAATAATTTTAATTTAATTAATTCATCTTCTAATAATTTGCTGTTACTTTCTTCCATAATTGTCAAAGGCAATCTTAAATCTCCTACATCAAATCCCAATAAATTCATAGCTCTTTTTATAGGTATGGGGTTAGTTTCTTTAAATAACAACTTAATTAATTTAGCATATCTATTTTGTAGCATCATAGCAGTCTTTATATCGCCATTAAAATATGAATAACACATTTCATGAGTTTCTTTTGGCAGTATATTGGCTAATACAGATATTACTCCATCTCCTCCTATAGAAAGAATAGGCAGTATCTGATCATCATTTCCAGAATATACTGAGAAATCTCTATCTTTTTGACTTGTAATATCTAAACATTGAGTCATATTACCACTAGCTTCTTTAATACCAAATATATTTGGTATTTTAGATAATTCTATAGTAGTATTAGCCTCTATATTTAGTCCTGTTCTAGAAGGTACATTATAAACTATGATTGGTAAATTAATATTTTTTGCTATCTCTTTAAAATGTTCTATTAAACCATTTTGGGTACATTTATTATAGAATGGAGTAACGAGTAGTAATGCATCTACTCCAATGTATTGAGCAGATTTTGAAAGTTTTATCGCTCTTTCAGTATTGTTGGATCCTGTTCCTGCTATAACTGGAATTTTTCCCTTTGCTTTTTCTACAGCAATTTCAAATAACTGATTCTTCTCTTCATCTGTTAAAGTAGAACTTTCACCTGTTGTACCACATATTATTAATGCATCAGTTTTATTTTGAAGATGAAAATCTATTAAACCTTTAAACTTCTCATAATTAACTTCCTTATTCACAAATGGAGTTATTAGAGCTACTCCGGAGCCTTTAAATATCATTTTAACACCTCTATTAAATTATATAATATTTTCTTCTAAAAAAATATTGTTTTTATAAAAATAAAATGATATGATCTTATCATAGGAGGAATAAAAAGTGGAAGGACAGAACAAAAGTAATCAAATTTTATTAGTAATAATAGGAATAACAACCTTATTAATTGCAATATTAGGAGTAACATTTTCATATTTTACTGCAACTGAATATAAAGAAAAATCTTGTACTAATGAAACTCCAACATTATCAGTAACATACAATCATCAAAATATTATAAGTTTTATTTCACCATTTACTGAAACTAAAAACGAATATATTGCATTTAAAGTAAATTCTGATAGTCAAAACACAAGAAAATATTATATAGGATGGGATAAAGTAAGCGTACCCGAGGGAATTACTAAAATAGTACGTTATGCAGATCCTGCTGTAACAGAATTACCATTTGTTGAATGTACTGGAGTAGGTAATCCTACCGGATGTATAGATAGAGGAATAGATTTTCAGTATTCTTTATATACAACTACAGAAAGTTTATATGTATCTTTAGATGAAACTAATGAAAAATATGAAGCTGCAATAACAGGTGGTATAGCTGTAAGTGAAACTTCAAATTTAATATTGGCAGATGCAAATAATAACACTGTTATAAAGAAAGATTTATCAATTTCAAAAAATAAAACAAATTACTATATATTAAAGGTTACATTTTCTAAAGATAATACTACAAGTCAGAATTACCAAACTGGAAAAGGATTTGTAGGTAGTATTAAAGTACAATCAGAAGATTATTTAAAATAAAAAAGCAAGAAAATTTCTTGTTTTTTTAACTATTTAATTAATTTATTTTCTATATAAGAGATGCTCTTATATAAGAAAAATGATATAAATAATAATATTACTATTCCAGTCATTACTAAATTTAAATTAAATACTTGAGTTCCATACATTATTAAGTATCCTACACCACTTTTTGATACTAAAAATTCTCCCATTATTACTCCGATTAAAGTCATTGATATATTTAATTTTAAGGAAGAAATTATAGTAGTATATGATGAGGGAATAACCAAAGTATATAATATCTGAGTTTTAGTAGCTCCTAAAGATTTTAATAAATTTATTTTATATACATCAGTACTTTTAAATCCATTTAATATAGTTAAAATACTAATTATTAAATTTATTAATAACGCCATTAATATAATAGATTTTCCATTAGCGCCCATCCATATAATTATTATAGGGCCTAAAGCAACCTTAGGTAATGAATTAATTAATGTTAAGAATGGTTCAAACACTCTAGATATAAAATTGAAACTATATAATATTAAAGCAATTATAAGACCTAGAAATATACCCAGACTGAAAGCAACAACTGTTTCTTTTAGAGTAATAAAAATATGTATAAATAAATTATTTGTATTATACAGATTTATTATAGTTTTCAATATAAGCGAGGGACTTGAAAATATAAATGAATTAATTATTTTATATTGAGATAAAAGTTCCCATAATAATATTAAAGAAGTTACTATAAACATTTGAGTAATAAAAACTAAAAACTTAGTTCTTTTACTCTTCTTAATAAATTTAATTTGTTCTTTAGACATTTATATCAAGATCCTTCCATATAGTTTCATAATAAATAGGAAACTCTTTCTTTTGCCTATTTTTTATGGGAGTACTTCTGTCTTCAAAATTAATTTTATATATATTTTTAACTTTGGAAGGTCTTTTTGAAAGAACTATTATTTTGTCTGCCATAGATACTGCTTCAGCTAAATCATGTGTAACCATAACCGTAGTTTTCTTTTCTTTTTTTATTATATTATAAACACTTTCTGAAACTGCAAGTCTTGATTGATAATCAAGAGCATTGAATGGCTCATCAAGTAAAAGTATATCAGGGTTTATAGCAAGAGTTCTAATTAGTGCTACTCTTTGTTTCATACCTCCGGATAGTACATTTGGTTTTTTATATATAAAATCTTTTAGTCCATAGTTATTTAATAATTTTAATGCATATTCTTTATCTACTTTTTTTCTTATCTTTTGACCTACCAAAGTATTATTTAAAATATTTAACCAGGGAAATAGTGCATCCTGCTGGAGCATATATCCTATAACAGGATTATCTTTATCATATTTAAAACTTCCATCAGTAGGTTTTTCTAATCCTGCTAGAATCGATAAAAGAGTACTTTTGCCACATCCGCTAGGACCTACTATAGCAATAAATTCACCTTTTTTAATAGTTAAGTTTATATTGTATATTGCGTTTATTTCTCCATGTTCCGTATTATAAGTTTTCTTTAGATTGTTAATTTCTAAAGCGTTAATCATTAAACGAATTATTAATTAATTTTTCATATGGAACATAGTTAGTAATATTTTTATTTCTAATCATTATATCTTCTAGATTCTTAAAACTATCTTCAGTAATAAATGAATTTTTTAACCAAGAATCAGCCTCTTTATATCTATTTACAATTGTAATCATATCATTTAAAGAAGTGTCTGGGAATTGTTTAATAATTGTTTTAGCTATAGTTTTAGAATCATTTTTCTGAACATAATATAATCCTTTATTAATAGCATTAACAAATTTTTGTATAGTTTTTTTATTATCTTTTATATAACTTTTTCTAGCATTAAATACAGTATATGGAACTTCTCCTGCGAGTTCTCCTACTGAAGCAACAACATATCCATAACCTTCTTTTTCTAATTTAGTAGCAGTAGGTTCAAAAAGATTAACAAAATCTCCAGTACCTCCTATAAAAGCCCCTGATAAGGCAGCAAATTCTACTGAATAGTTTAAATCTAATTTATTAGAACTAATATTACTATTAAATAAAGCATTTTCAAAATTTAAAGCAGGCATTCCACCTTTTCTTCCTACCAATACTTCTTTTCCAATCATATCTTCAATCTTAAAGTTTTCTATTTTTTCTCTTGAAACTATAAATTGTCCGTCTCTTTTTGTAAGACCGGCAAAATCTTGTATAAAGTCTTTTTCTCCTCCATTATAGACATATATTGAACTTTCTGTACCGCAAAATCCTATTTCTACATCATTTGATAACACAGCAGCACTAACTTTATCAGCTCCTGGAATAAGAATTACTTCAACACCTAATCCTTCATCTTCAAAATATCCTTTTTCTAAAGCAACATACCATGGAGCATAAAATACACTATGGGTTACTTCTGCAACTTTAATTTTAGTTTTACTTTCTTTCTTTTCGTTTTTTTCATTAGCATTCATTAAAATAAAAAAACCTAAAGCCCCTAGTAAAAGTATAACTAAGCAACATATAATTTTTTTCATAAAACCCTCCTTTTAAAAGTTTCTGATTTATTATATTCTGCCTATAAAAAATATGTGATTTTATAAGCATTTTATATTTACTTAGCTTAATAAAAATGATATAATGTTTTTATATAATAAGGAGGTTATAAAATGGAAATGTTAAAAAATGAAAATGACATAAAAAGGATAGAAGACTTATTAAAATTATTCTTTGATAAAATAAATAAGAATCCTGATACAGAAGACTATACTAATGAAAAGTTAGTTACACTTGTTTCTGAACTATCAGATTTAGAAAACAGAAGAGACGAGTTCCCTAAAAAAATAGAAGATAAAGACTCAGAAATATCTGAAAAACAAAGAGAATTGGAAGGATTTAACGCAGGAGCAATATCATTTGATAAATTAAATCGTTCTACATTTAATGATATTTCTTTAAAATCATTTCTTACATCAAATGGAGAATTAGACAACATTTCTAACATTTTTGAGAGAATTCAAGAAGGTAAAGATACTGTTTTAGAGAAGTTATCAGGATCTTTAAAAAGTTTAGAAGAGGAACTAAAAAGTATAAAAGAAGATGAAAAAAATCTTGTAGATAAAATATCTGAAATAAAAAAAGCAATAAATATGTTGAAAAATCAAATAAGATTAGCAGAAAATTTATTTAAAAAAGTAGAAGATGGTTCAATTATAAATGAATCACCTGGTAAGGTAATAGAAGTATTAAAAAATATAGATTTCAGTGATGAAGAATCTAAATTAATAGCTAATTTATTACAATATAATCAAGAATTAGTTATTCAATATAGACAGGATGGAGTATTAAGTAAAGAAGAAGAAAAAGCTTCCATTGGATCAGTAGTAAGCGATGCACTAAGAAGTGGAGAACCTTCAGAACCTTCAATAGAACCAATTAAAACTTCAGATATAGATTTTTATATAAATACTAGTAGTGCAGGAGAATTAGAAACTGCTTCTATGGAAGATATTGCAGAAGAAATTTATGGTAATGAAATTCCAACTTTCAAATTTGCTAAAGATAAAGATAAAGAAGAAACTAAATATGTTCCCCCATTATATGACAATATACCAAACGACAATTATTTAATAGATGCTTTAACAGATAGTGGCTTAATAAAATTAGGAACATATGAAAATTTCATAAAGGAAAATTGTGATGTCGATTTTATTATTAAAAATT
>CAYTXQ010000009.1:0-12030 GCA_964441535.1 uncultured Muribaculaceae bacterium | reverse complement strand
ACATATGAAAATTTCATAAAGGAAAATTGTGATGTCGATTTTATTATTAAAAATTTAAATATTTTTAAAAAACATTCTATAGATGTAAAAAAATATTTAGGAACTAAGATTATATTATATCCAGAAAATATGAATGAAGAAATTGGAACATTCTTTATTGAACTTGGTGAAGACAAAGATTTAGATGCTAAAATAGAATTATTAAAGAGTCTAGGTTATACAGATGAAGAACTTAGTGCAGTAATAAAAGGAATATTAGAATCAACAGTAGAATCTATAAATGAAAGATATATAAACGATCCAACTAATAGAAGTTTATCTTACCTATTAGAAAAACCAGAAATATTATTAGAAATTCCTGAAACATCAAGTTTTACGTTTGCAAATAGAGGAGCATAAATATAGTGGAGTATCTTAAAAAGTTAGGATTAAATGATAGTGATGTTAAGACTCTAGAAGAAAATGCATCACCTGAAGTTCTTAAAATTATAAAAGATAATGATGTACTAGTATGGACCAATGTTAATTTCTTAATTGATATTGGTATAACTAATTACATAGAGGCTCTAGTTAAATATCCAAAAGAATTTTTAGCAAATACAACTGATTTTAAAAAGAAATTTACTAAGTATGAATTATCGGACTTAATTAAGAAGATGGCTAAAAACGTATGCATAATTGAAATGTTATAACTTAATTAATATATAAAACTATAGTTAATTCTATAGTTTTTTTGTGATATAATAATTATGAGGTATATTATGATTGATATAGAAAAACTTAATGATAAACAAAAAGAAGCAGTAAATTTTGATAAGGGCCCTTGTCTAGTTATAGCTGGAGCTGGTTCAGGTAAAACTAGAGTACTAACAATGAGAATAGCTAATCTAATAAATAAAGGAGTAGATTCTTATAATATACTAGCTATAACTTTTACAAATAAAGCTGCTAAAGAAATGAAGTCAAGATTAAATGAAATTATACCTGGACACAAATCATTTATTGGTACTTTTCATTCACTTGGAGTAAGAATTATAAGTCGTAATTATTCTCTTTTAGGTTTTACTAAAAATCCTAATATAATAGATAGTGATGATACTTTAACTATAATTAAGAAAATACTAAAAGATATGGATGTTGATCCAAAACAATATGCTCCTCAATATATTAGGAATAGAATTTCATTTATAAAAAATGAATTGTTAACAAGAAGCCAAATGGATCAATTTTTCAATACACCTCCAGAAAAAATAGCATTAAAAGTATATGATGAATATCAAAGAATACTTAGTAAAAATAATTCAGTAGATTTTGATGATTTATTAATGCTACCAGTTAAATTATTTGAAGAAAATAAACAGGTTTTAGAATATTATCAGGATTTATATAAATATATTTTGGTAGATGAATATCAGGATACTAATGAAGTACAATACAAATTAAGTAAATTATTATCCGGTAAATATAACAATATATTTGTAGTAGGTGATCAAGATCAAAGTATATATTCTTTTAGAGGTGCTAATTATAGAAATATACTTAACTTTGAGAATGATTATAAAAATGCCACAGTAATAAAACTAGAAGAAAATTATAGAAGTACTAAAAATATACTTAATGTCGCCAACAGTGTAATAAAAAACAATAAAGAGAGAAAAGAAAAGAATCTTTGGAGTAATCTTGAAGATGGAGTTAAAGTTAAATATTTAAGAAGTTATGATGAAAAACATGAAATAACTTTAGTAATGGAGGAAATTAATAAATTATTAAGAGAAGGATTTGAAAAAAAAGAAATTGCTATTCTTTATAGAACCAATGCTCAGTCTAGAATAATAGAAGAATTTTTTCTTAAATCAAATATTGCCTACAAAGTAATAGGTAGTTATTATTTTTATAACAGAAAAGAAATTAAAGATTTAATAGCATATTTAAGATTAATAATGAATAATGATGATGAAATAAGTTTAAGAAGAGTAATAAATGTACCAAAAAGAGGTATAGGAGAATCTTCTATAAGAAAATTAGAGGAAAAATCTAGAGAAGAAAGTATCACATTATTTAATGCATTAAATAGTGATAAAGAATTAGAATTTAAAAATTTAATGCTTAGAATAACTAAAGAAAGTGAAAATTTATCTCTTACAGAATTAATAGATTATATATTAAATGAAACTGGATTAAAAGAAGAATTAGAAAATGATAAAAATTTAGATAGTGAAATAAGATTAGAAAACTTAATGGAATTTAAAAGTATTACGGCTTCTTTTGAAGAAAGAACAGGTACTGTTAATTTAAATGATTTTTTAGAAGAAATAAGTCTTATGAGTGATATGTCTCAGTATAAGGATACTGAAAATGAAATTACTCTTATGACTATTCATAGTGCTAAAGGCTTAGAATTTGATGCTATTTTTATAGTAGGAATGGAAGAAGGTTTATTTCCTCATTCTAATTCTTTATTTAATAAAGATGATATAGAAGAAGAACGAAGATTATGTTATGTAGGAATAACAAGAGCTAAGAAAAGATTATATCTTACTAATGCTAAAAGAAGACTGTTGTATGGAAAAGAAAATATTAATGTTCCTAGTAGATTTATAGATGAGATTGATAGAGAATATTTAGATAATGTAAATGAAAATATTTTTGAAGATAAAATTATAGACAAGGAAGATTTTTATAACGATATAGATGTTGAATATAGTACTGGTGATATAGTGAATCATGATATTTATGGTAATGGAGTAGTAGTAGAAGTGAGTGGAGACTTAATGAGTGTTGCTTTTAAAAAGGTTGGAATAAAAAAATTAATGAAAAATCATAAAAGTATAAAGAAAGGAAGTATTTAATATGACACTAGTTATAATGGCAGCAGGAATGGGAAGCAGATTTGGAGGTTTAAAACAAGTAGAGCCAGTAGGGCCTAATGAAGAATTTATTTTAGATTACTCCATATATGATGCGAAAAAAGCTGGATTTGATAAAGTGGTTTTTATAATAAAAGAAGAAAACTATGATTTATTTAGAAATACAGTAGGAAAAAGAATAGAAGGAATAATAAAAGTAGATTATGTATTTCAGGATATTACTAAAGTTCCTGAATTTATTAAAGTTCCTGAAGAAAGAACAAAGCCATGGGGTACAGCACATGCAATATTTAGTTGTAAAGATGTAGTAGAAGATAAGTTTGCAGTAATAAATGCAGATGATTATTATGGATATGAAGCTTTTAAAGTTATATCTAGTTATTTAGAAACAGTGAAGGAAGATGAGTACTGTTTAGTAGGATATAAAGTAATAAATACGTTAACAGAGAATGGTTCAGTTAAAAGAGGCTATTGTGAAGTAGAAGATGGATACTTAACAAATTTAATTGAAAGTAACATATCAAAAGAAAATGATATTATAACTGCTTCTCCACTAGATGGAAGAGAGTCCTTTATTTTAAATAATGATGACTTAGTTTCTATGAATTTATTTGGATTTAATCCTAATATATTTAAATTTCTTAGTGAAGATTTTATACAATTTTTTGAAGAGAATAAAAATAATTTAGATAATTGTGAATGGCTAATACCAAATGAAGTTTTTAATATTATGAATAAGGGTATAAAAGTCAAAGTATTAAATACTAACTCTAAATGGTATGGAGTTACTTATAAGGAAGATAAAGAAATAGTAGTTAATGCTATTCAAGATATGATAGAAAAAGGTATATATAAATCAAATCTATGGCAAAAATAATTAAGGGAGGAATTCTTAATGGAAGAAAGATATAATGAATTAGTAGATATTCTTAATGATGCTAATTATAGATATCATAGTTTAGATGATCCTAGTATAACAGATCAGGAATATGATAGTTTAAGAAGAGAATTAGAAGATATTGAATTATCTCATCCTGAACTTATTAGAAAAGATTCTCCAACACAGTATATAGGGCCTTTAGTAGTGGGTGAATTTAAAAAATATAGACATGAAACTCCGCTATTAAGTCTTTCGAATGTATTTAATGAAGAAGAAATAAGAGCATTTGATAAAAGAGTAAAAAAAGAAATTAATAATCCAGAATATGTTTGTGAATTAAAAATAGATGGACTTGCTGCATCTATGATATATATAAATGGTATATTGTCTATTGGTGCTACAAGAGGAGATGGAATTACTGGAGAAGATATAACTTCAAATGTAAGAACTATTAAGAATTTACCTTTAAAATTAAAAGAGAAATTAAACATTGAAGTTCGTGGTGAAATATACATGAGTAAATTCACATTTAATAAACTCAATGAAAAAAGAGAAGAAGAAGGAGTACCATTATTTCAAAATCCAAGAAATGCTGCTGCTGGAAGTATAAGACAATTAGACAGTAGAATATCTAAAGAAAGAGAACTAGAAACATTCATATATCACTTACCTAAAACAAATAATAAAACTCACTATGAAAATTTAGAAACACTTAAAAGTCTTGGATTTTCTATTAATCCTAATATTAAATTATGTAAAAATATAGAGGAAGTATTAGACTACATATCTTACTGGACTAAAAATAGAGACACATTATCTTATGAAATTGATGGTATAGTTATAAAAATAAATAGTATAGAAGATGAAGAAAAACTTGGAAATACTGCAAAATATCCTAAATGGGCTACTGCATACAAATTTCCTGCTTTAGAAGTTATTACAAAATTAAAAGATATAATTTTTACAGTAGGAAGAACAGGTCAAATAACTCCTAATGCTGTATTAGATCCTGTTAAAGTAGCTGGAAGTACAGTAAGAAGAGCTACTCTTCACAATGAAGACTATATTAGAAATAAAGATCTTTTAATAGGAGATTATGTATACATAAGAAAAGCAGGAGATGTTATTCCTGAAGTTGTTTCTTCTTTAAAAGAAAGAAGAAATGGAACTGAAAGAGAATTAGTAATGATTAGAGAATGTCCTATATGTAGTTCTAAACTTGAAAGTTCAAAAAGTGGTATTGATTTATTTTGTATTAATGAAAACTGCCCTGCAAGAAATATAGAAGGTTTAATTCATTTTTGTTCAAGAGATGCTATGAATATAGAAGGATTAGGAGAAAGAATAGTAGAAGATTTCTATAATATGGGAATTATCAGAGATATAATTGATATATATCATTTAAAGGATCATAGACAGGAATTAATTGAATTAGAAGGTTTTGGAGATAAAAGCGTAGATAATTTATTAAATAGTATTGATAATTCTAAAACTAATTCTTTAGAAAGAATTTTATTTGGTTTGGGAATAAAAGGTATAGGGTCAAAAACAGCAAAGTTATTGGCTAAAATATATAAAAATATCGATAACATAATATCTACTTCTAAAGAAGAATTAGAAGAGATAAAGGACATAGGAGAAATTCTTTCTGTAAATATATATAATTATTTTCATAATGAAGATAATATAGAGTTAATTAATGAACTTAAGAGTATAGGAATAAACTTTAAATATGAAGGATATATAGTTGAAGATAATAAAATATTTTATGATAAAAAATTTGTTATAACTGGTACTATAGATAATTACAGTAGAGATAAAATTAAAGAAATTATTGAAACTTATGGAGGGTATACATCTGAATCAGTAAGTAAAAATACTGATGTAGTTATAGTTGGAAAAGATCCTGGAAGTAAATATGAAAGAGCTAAAGAATTAAATACAGAAATATGGGATAGCGATAAAACAAACGAAATGTTAAATAGATATAACAATTGATTACTAAGATTTATTGTAGTATAATTAAAATACCTTAAGAGGTGGGATAATGAAAAGATTTTTCAAAGAAAATAGAGTTTTTGCAATGTTAATGGTAGTAGTTTTAGCGTGCTTTTTAGTAATGTTAGGTCTTCTTATAAAATATTTTTATGCAGGTATCGGAGAAAGTAAATATGGTGACAGACTTAAAGGTATAGAAAAGATAAAAATATCTTCAGATTTAAAAAAAGAAATAAAAACTAAATATGAACTAGATGATGCTATAGAAGAAGTTAACTTTGATCTAGAAGGTAAAGTACTATATATTAATGTAGTATATAAAAATACTACTCAATTAGTGGACGCAGAAAGTAAAGCAGTTAAAATACTAGATGAATTTAGTAGTGAAATTAAATCTTTTTATGATATTCAATTTATGTTAGTTGCTCCTGATGATAAATCTACTGATGCAAAAGAAGGATTTAGTATTATGGGGGCTAAGAATGCTGTAAGTAGTAATGTTGTTTGGAACAATAACACTGCTACAGAATAGTGAGGATAATTTATGATAACCAAAAAAGATAAGAAAAAAATGATTATAGGAATAATAGGGGTAGTGTTATTATTAATACTATCTATTTCTCTTTATTTAGTTTTTAGAGATCAAAATAAATTAAATATATTAGAAAAACAATGGTTAAGTGATAATGCTAATACTATGATAAACATAGGAATACCTAACGATGTAAATAATTTTGGCAATACAGGTGAGGGAGTATTCTTTGATTTTATAAATGATGTTGAAAAAGATTATGAAATAACTTTAAATGAAGTAACTTATCAATTGGGAGGTTATACATCTGGTTTATCTTTTAAAGTAAAAAATTCTTCATCAAAAAAAGATTTAGTGTTCTATGAAGATCATTATATATTAGTATCTAAGTCATTTGAAGTTCTTCCATCAAAAGATTATTTAAATAACAAGAAAATTGGAGTAATAGCTAAAAATGCATCTTATATTGATAAATATATGACAGATGTTAATGAAGTATATACTCAATATAATGGTAGAAATGAATTATTAGCAGGTTTAGATGCTGGTGAAGTTGATTATGTAATGGTTCCTTTAAATGAATATATTGATACAATATTAAGTAAATCATATGAAATAGTTTATCATTTTGGAGATATAAAAGTATATTATGTATTATCTCTTGATGGAGATTCAAGACTTGTTTCAGCTTTAAGAAAATATTATAACAATTGGCAAGATGAAATAGGAATTTATTATAATAAAGCGAATCTAAATACATTTACTTCAGCGTTAAATATTAGCGAAAAGGATAAAGATATATTAACAAGAAAAGTATATAAATATGGATTTATAATAACAAATCCATATGAAATTAATATAAGTGGTAATTATGGAGGAATAGTTGCTGTATATTTACAGAAATTCAGTGAATTCAGTAATGTTGAATTTCAGTTTATTAAATATAAAAATTCTAAAAAATTTATAGATGCTATAGAAAATAGAGATATTGATTTATATTTTAATTATTATAACTATAATAATGAATATTCAAAAGTTAATTCTCTATTAAATATAAACTACAGTATTATTACTAAATCTTCTAATTATGAAACATTTAATTCATTAAATTCACTAATAGGTAAAGAAGTCTATGTTTTAAAAGATAGTATATTATCTGATGTTGTAAAAAATATTAAGAATATAAAAGTAAAATATTATAATAATGAAAAAGAATTAATAAGACTTGCAAGAAAAGATGTAATAATAGTATTAGATAGTAGAATATATGATTATTATAGAAATTATAAAATTACAACAACTGTAGAAAAATATAGAGGAAAGTCTACTTTAACTTATAATTTCAAAGTTAATGGAGATGCAACTTTCTTTAATATTTTAAACAAATATATTAGTACTTTAGATCCTAACGAAATAGTTGGTGAAGGTCTATATAATCATACTAAAACTATAAAAAGTGGAACAATAATAAGTAAAATAGCAACATACTTACTTTATGTAATAATTATTGGTTTAATACTTCTTTATGTAGCATATAGATATACTAAAAAAGTTAAAATTTCTAAAAAAATAAAAAAAGAAGATAAATTAAAATATATAGATCAGTTAACTTCTTTAAAAAACAGAAATTATTTAAATGAAAATATTGATGACTGGGATAAGAATACTATATATCCTCAGACTGTTATAGTAATAGATTTAAATAATATAAAGTATATTAATGATACATTAGGTCATGCTGAGGGAGATAAACAAATTCAGGCAGCTGCTAATATATTGATTAAATATCAGTTAGACAATACAGATGTTATAAGAACAGATGGTAATGAATTCTTAATATATTTAGTTGGTTATGAAGAAAAACAAATAGCTAATTATATAAGAAAACTATATAAAGAACTTAAAAAACTTCCATATGAATATGGAGCAGCTTTAGGTCACAGTATGATTACAGATGGATTAAAATTAATGGATGATGCTATAAATGAAGCAGTAATAGATATGAGAAAGAAAAAAGAAAATCCTGGAGAAGAATAAAATAAGGAGTAATATGAAAAATAAGGCAACTAATTTTATAAATAGTATAATTTCAATATTTGATAGAATACAAGGTGGTCAGTTGGCAGGTCAATTATCATATTTTATTGTATTGTCAGTTGTTCCTACACTTACTATTATAACTTACGGAGCATCTTTCTTAAATTTATCTGTTAATTTTATTCAAGAATTTTTAGGTAAATTTCTATCTAAAGAAATAGTTTCTATGATCATACCAATAATAAAAGTTCAGAAATTTGATTTTAAAATAATTCCATTCTTATTTTTTGCATTTTACATAGCATCTAATGGTTTAAAATCAGTTGTACTTACTTCAAATACTATTTATGGTATAACAGATAATAATATTATTAAAAGAAGAATTAAAGCTTTAGTAATGACATTTATTCTAGTTATGTTATTTATATTCATATTAATTGTACCAGTTTTTGGTAATTCAATAATAAAAATGATTCAGTATGTTGATTTGAATTCTAAAGTTACTCAAAATATTACCTTTATTTTTAAATTGCTTAAAGGTCCAGTTTCTTGGTTTATTATGTTTTTTGTAATAAAACTTATATATACAATGGCTCCAGATAAGAAAATAAGTAGTTCTTACGTTACAATTGGGACCTTATTTACTTCCATAAGCTGGATTGTTTGTACTGAATTTTATTCAATTTATATTAATAACTTTGCTGAATATGACTTATACTATGCCGGATTATCAAATATAGTAGTATTAATGTTATGGATATATCTGCTGGCTTTTATATTTGTATTTGGAATGGCATTAAATTATAGAAAAGAAGAAAAATTGGTAAAAACAGGACAAATAAAGATTATACAAAAGTAAAAACTAATAATGGGTACATACAAGTGATACTTATTGTACTCATTATTTTTTGATATCAATCTGATATTAATGTGTATCAACGATATTAAGAAGTATCATTTAAAGAAGAATAATTTTATTCTTCTTTTTTGTATAAGAAAATTTTCATTAAAAGTGTTATAATATTATAGAGGGTGAAAACATTGAAAGAACTATTCAGAAATAAATTTTTTATTTTTATGTTATTTATAATATATTTTGAAACTATATTCAAAATATTTTGTTTTAATAACTTATTAAATATATCCTGGTTATATATATTTATATTTTCGATACCAATAGTTTTTTCATTGTTTTTGTTAACTAAATTATTCAAAGAAAGAATAAATAAAATTCTAAATATTCTATTTATTATAGCAATTACTTTAACATATGAAACTCATCTAATATTTTATAAATTATTTTCAACAATACTATCTTTAACTTCATTAGGGATGACAGATCAGGCTGTTGATAATACTCCTATAGTTTTTGAAGCTATTTGGAAAAATATTATTCCTTTTTCATTACTTTTATTACCTTTAATAATTTCAATAATATTTAACAAAAAACTTAATAATTCAAAAATTAATACAAAAAAAGGTTTGATACTAATTATTTTAAATATTATATTATATTTTGCTACACTTTTAATACTACTACTAAATAGAAATAGTATATATTCTCCATATAACTTATATTTTAAAGTGCATGAACCTAATCTTACAGTTGATAGAATAGGATTAGCAACTGCAATAAAATTAGATATTAAAAGATATATATTTGGATTTGAATCTAATGTAATAGTTAATAAAGAAAAAACAAATAAAGATGAGAAAGATAAAGAAGATATAAAATATAATATCTCAAATATAGACTTTACTTCTTTAGCGAGTAAAGAAAGTAATTCTACTATAAATTCTATGCATGAATATTTTAATAATGTAACTCCTACAAAGCAGAATAAATATACAGGTTTATTTAAAGGTAAAAATTTAATATTTATATTGGCTGAAGGCTTTAATTCTCTTGCTGTTGATAAAGATCTTACCCCAACAATGTATAAATTAACTCATGAAGGATTTATATTTGATAATTTTTACAGTCCTGTATTCTTAAGTACAACAGGAGGAGAATTTCAATCAATGACAGGTTTAATTCCAAATCAAACTATACTAAATTCATGGAAAGTAGGTAAAGTATCCTTTCCTTATGCAATAGGAAATACTCTGTCTAAAGAAGGATATCTATCTAAAGCATTTCATAATTGGTCTTATAAATATTATTCAAGAAACGTAACAATGACTACTTTAGGATTTAAAGATTTCTTTGCCTGCGGAAATGGATTGCAGAAATTAATGAACTGTAATATCTGGCCTCCAAGTGATATAGAAATGTTTAATGTAACTCCACAATATTATATAAATAGTGAAATACCATTTGTTATAGATTATATAACAGTAAGTGGTCATGCAAGATATAGTTTTTCTGGAAATAACATGGCAACTAAGAATAAATCTTTAGTTCAGAATTTACCATACAGCGAAAGTATAAAGGCTTATTTAGCAACTCAAATAGAACTGGATAAGGGATTAAAAGTTCTTCTTGATACATTGGAAGAATCAAATAAATTAAAAGACACAGTAATAGTAATGGTAGGAGATCATTATCCATATTCTTTAACTGTAGATGAAATAAATGAGAAATCTGAATTTACTAGAGATGGCTTATTTGAAGTTAATAGAAGTAATTTAATATTATGGAATAGTGAACTAAAAGAAGTAAAAATAGATAAAGTAGGAGGATCTATAGATATATTACCAACATTATTAAATTTATTTGGTATAGAATATGATTCAAGACTTATAATTGGTAAAGATTTGTTATCTGATACAGATGGATTAGTAATGTTTAGCAATAGAAGTTGGGTATCTGATTATGGAAGATATAATGCTTCTACTAAAGAATTTACTCCTTCTACTAAAAAGAAATTATCTATAGATTATGTAGATACAATTAATAATAAAGTTTATAATAACTTTTCTATGAGTGAATTAATAGTTCAAAAAAATTATTATAATTTAATTTTTAATAAATAATATAATAAAATAAGTATAGTAAAATATAAACAAAAATCCTTGAAAATTATAGATCTATATGTTATATTATACTTACTTATTTAATTGCAGGTGTAGTTTAATGGTAGAACTTCAGCCTTCCAAGCTGACCACGTGGGTTCGATTCCCATCACCTGCTCCAGTGACGTTTCTGTTCGAACTTTTATAGTTTGAACTTGAGATACATATCAATCCGTTTGGGTTGATTTTTTTGTGTTTACAAAAGAATTAACAAGGAAAGGATGTGATTTTTATGATAAAGTTTACTACACAAGAGTTAGAAATGGAAAGTAATCTAAAACAACGTATTGAGTTTATATGTGAGTTTTGCCATACTACACCAAAGATTATCAATGGTAGTATTAAACGAATTAACAATACTAACTTGAACTACCTAGAACCACATAAAATCATTATAAACAATACTACTTTTCTAGCATTTAACTATTCTACTGATATTTATGTAGGTAATTTAAGTAAAAAGATTAAATTAGTAGAACTTGAAGATTACATAAAGAATATGGCTTAAACACTAATGAGTTTTGCAAATGATATTGACTTTTTCTCTTTAAAACCTTATCATATAAAGCGAAAACAAGGGGAATTTACATACCAAATCTTTTTAATGGGGTTATGATTTGGAAGTACACAATTTAAAAACATAAGTTAAAGAGATAAAGGTAGTAGATGTATCTATGGGCTTTTATCTCTTATTTTTTTAG
>CAYTXQ010000008.1:0-22710 GCA_964441535.1 uncultured Muribaculaceae bacterium | reverse complement strand
AAAAATTAAAGAATAATCTAATTAAATTAAGCAAATTTAGCAAAAAAGTTTTAGTGTTATTTACAGTTTTATGTGTTAGTCTTTCAACGATTGGTTTTGGTAATATTATGACTATACTTGCAGAAGGTACATCTCAAAAATTAACACTTAAAGGTGGAACAGCTAATGAAGATTATATTGAATATAAAGATGGGGAGACTTTAATGGGTAAAGTTTTAGCTAAAATTGGAGAGGATGTGTTGACTCATGATGAAAATAAAGTACTTTTACCAGAATTTGTCAATAATTATTCAGTATGTTTTAATATAACTTATGAAGCTGGATATGAAGCTAGTAGTTATGATGTTGGAGAAAGTCATTATTTAATGCCAGGTGGCGGTACAACACCATGTGTATCAGTTACTTCAGGTGATGATATTATAGTGTCTTTTAATTTTCAGATGATAAATAATGGTCCTGGTCCTGGAGATGGACCTTTGCTATCCATGGTTAATTATCCTATAGTTGCATATTTTAATAGTGTAGAAGATCCTGTTGAAAGTAATGAATTAGGTGATATATTACTTCCAGATGACTGGACTGATGGAACAGTATCTTTTAAAGCAAAAGTATGTGAAGTTGATGGAAAAATTGTTCCAGATGACGGAATAAATGTGTGCGATCCAGATACTGAAAGAGAATATGATTTAAATATACAAGGTATTGCTAATAGAGAGCAAGTTAACAATACAGTTTCAGGTAGTGAAGATGGCAAGCATATAATAGTATCTGAAGATTTTAAAAATTATGGAAAAGTAGGAATTCATTTAACAAATGAAGATTTAAATTTAGTTGTTAATTTAATTCATGAAGATTTAATAAATATTGAAGCATCGGCTCCTTTAGCTATGAGTTATAGTTATGGAACATCAACTGTTGATCAGGTAATATTAACTAATAGTGAAACTGGAGATGTATCAATATTTTTTGGAAATATGGAAACTACACTTATTGCATCAGGTCCTAAGGTTAAAGGTATTAAAAATGTAGTAGGTGGTACTTCTGTTAATTATGATAATGATGGTGGTGCTATTATTTCATTACCAGATTTAAGTGTAGAAACAGTTACTCCAGTGATTTTAACAATAGAAATGTTGGATAATAGTACTGTAACAAGAAAAGTTAATATAATAAGAACAGCTATTATGTTGGCTATTGATGGTGAAACTAAAGCTTTAAAAGCAGGATATGTTATAAATAAAGCATATCTCTACAACAATCAATCACACAACAGTGAAATATTTGATGCTTATTTACAAGTTATATTATATAAAGATAATGTTGTAGCAGGTTATAGACAAGTACAAATAGATGATGAAGAGATTGTAAATAGTTTAAATGATGATGAAAGTACAAGTATTGAAGTAGTTGGTGAAAGACCTATAATACTATATACCGGAGATATTGAAGGTGTAAATAAGGCTAGTGTATTTTTAACAAATGGTCCGATTGATTATAAAAGTGACACCTTACCATCAGTAGAATTTGGCATCGGAGCGGGTGTTCAAATTGAATGGGGGAAATAAATTATGAAAAAAGTAAAATATATTTTGTTTGCATTACTTTTATGTTTAATAACAAAAAATGTTAATGCAGCATCTATTACTGAAGTAAAGTACGTTGATGATAAAATTTCAATTAATGGAGCAGGAACAGGGGAAATTCAAATAGTTTTATTTGGATTAGATAATTCTCCCTTATATTTCACAACTGTAACTGCAGAATCAGATAAATTTTCCATTACTTTACCAAAAATAGAAGGATTAAAAGAAGGAAAATATAATGTTAAAGTTGCAGATTATAATGGGACTAATGCTGATACTAAATCTGTAGAAATTACACCTACTGAATCAATAAAAAATCCTCAAACATATGATGGAATTAAGTTATATGTAACATTAGCAATTATAAGTTTAATTGGAATAATTTCAATGATTGTAGTTATTCATAAAAAGTCAAAAAATTAATATAGAAAAATACCTTTAGACAAGGTACTTTTTTTTTATCGTTTTTCAGTTTTTATTAATTTGGCATGCATAACAACTTTTTGAGTTTTATTATAACAAGTGGATAAAGTAATTATTTTATCTGTTTCATTAATATTAGTATCAAAATCAAATACACTGCGATTCTTTAATAAGTTAGTAAAACTTTTAAATTCAGTATTACTACTAAAAGATACTTGAAGATAATCATTTGTGTTATCAATTTTATAAACACTGAATACTTGCCATAGTGTATTCTCATATTCAGTAGATAACTTAATAATATAATTATCTTTATTATTATACCAATTACTTTTTATTATATTTTTAAGTGTTCCAAACATAGTACTATCAAGTCTAGCATGAGAATAAATAATAATATTTTTATCTAAATATTTAATATTATTTCTATAATCTAAGAATACCCAACCTGCTTTATTATATTTTTTATTAAAAGAATGAGTTAAATAATATTCATTATCATTTCCTTGAACAACTGGATAATTAATATTAGTACCATTTACTTTAAGCCATGCAACAGTAGAAGAATTTACTGATTTTAGTTTTTTAAAATTTACACTAATTAATTTCATTTTAATATAGTTCCAATATGGATTAGATTTATCAATATTTTCATTTTGTTCAATTATTTTTGTTTTTTCATTATCTTTAATTTCATTAATTTTTACTTTTTTATATATTTCATTTACTTGTTTATTAGTTTTATCACTATCTAACTTCCATTTTGTTATATTATAAATAGAAAATATAAAACATAATATAAATAATATTAATAATAATAAAAAAATTAAATTTTTCAGTTTTATTTTATACATATTTTTTTTCATATTTATCTCCAATAAATATTATACATCTGATTTTAATTGTTTTAAAGACTTATAATTATATATTAACTAATTCTTATCTTTTTCATATATTATTCTAGGAGGATGTTTATGAACTTTGATCAGGGTTTCTTTAATAAAGTTGAAAAGAAAACAAAGGTAAATAAGGAGACTATAATAACTTTAGCAGAAAAATTACAGGCAGGAAATTTAAAAAACGAAAAAACTTTAAGAGAGGTAATTCAAGAACTCGGTAATATTACAGGAAAGAAAGTTAGCAAGGAAAAAGAGGATAAGATTGTAAATGCTATAGTTAAAGATAGAGTTCCTAAAGATGTAGAAAAAATGTTTTAAATAAAAATATATGATTTAGTCATATATTTTTTTTAATGTCATAAATATTACTAGAAATAAAGGAGTGAGCATGTGGATAAAATAGAAATAATTCAAAGTATTTCCTCACGAGGTAATGGAGAAATATATTTAGGGGTGGTTGGTGCGGTCCGTACTGGTAAATCAACTTTTATAAAAAGATTTATTGAAAATTTAGTGGTTCCTAATATTACTGATGAGTATGAAAAAAAGAGATGTTTAGATGAAATACCTCAAAGTTCTCAAGGAAAAACAATAATGACTACAGAACCAAAATTTGTGCCTTCTAATGGTGCAACTATTAAAGTAGATGAATTTACTACAAAAATCAGGTTAATAGATTGTGTAGGTTA
The DNA here is from genome assembly GCA_964441535.1 of uncultured Muribaculaceae bacterium. Taxonomy (GTDB): domain Bacteria; phylum Bacillota_I; class Bacilli_A; order RF39; family UBA660; genus CAYNLX01. The sequence goes on along the minus strand of CAYTXQ010000008.1, from coordinate 19,116 downwards.
TGTTATTCCTTCAGCAAATGGTTATGAAGATGAAAATGGTAATCCTAGATTAGTAAAGACTCCTTGGTTTGAAGGAGAGATTCCTTTCATTGAAGCTGCTGAAGTTGGAACAGAAAAGGTAATAAGAGATCATTCAACCATAGGAATATTAGTTACTACTGACGGATCTTTTGGAGAAATCAAAAGAAAAGATTATGTTGAAGCTGAAGAAAAAGTAGTAACAGAACTTAAATCTATTGGTAAACCTTTTATAGTAATCTTAAACACAGAAAATCCTAATAATTCAGAAACTATATCATTAGCAGAAGAATTAAGAAATGCATATGAAGTACCTGTAATGCCTATTAGTGTAGAAACAATGAATGAGAAAGAAATATATGAAATATTAAAGAATGCCTTATATGAATTCCCAGTTTTAGATATAGAAGTTAATATACCGGAATGGGTTTCAGTATTATCAGATTCTCATTATTTAAAACAACATTATGTGGATAAAATAAAAGAAAGTGTAACTACTGTAGATAAAGTAAAAGATGTAGAAGATATTATGAATCATTTTAATGAAAGTGAATATATATCAAAAGCATATATAGGTAAATTGGATGCTGCTACTGGTGTAGTTACAATTAATTTAGAAAGTAAAGACGAATTATATAATAATATTTTAAAAGAAATAATGGGAACAAGTGTTACTACAAAAGCAGGATTATTAAAAATATTTTCTGATATTAACGAAGGAAAAGATGAATACAATCAAATTAAAAGTGCAATTAAAATGGCTAAAACAACAGGTTATGGAATTGCATACCCAAGTTTAAGCGATATGAGATTAAATACACCAGAAATAATTAAACAAGGAAATAGATATGGAGTTAAATTAAAAGCTGTGGCAAGTTCTATTCATTTAATTAAAGTTGATGTAGAAAGTACTTTTGAACCTATCATAGGGTCAGAATTACAAAGTAAAGAATTAATAAATTACCTAATGAAAGATTATGAAACTGAACCAGATAAAATATGGAAAAGTGAAATCTTTGGAAGAAGTCTTGATGTTATAGTTCAAGAGGGAATACAAGCCAAATTATCAGTATTACCTGAAAATACTAGATATAAATTAAGTCAGACTGTTACTAAATTAGTTAATAAAGGATCTGGTAATTTAATAGCAATAGTAATATAAGAGTTCTAAATAAGAACTCTTATATTTTTGTCAAAGCTTAGTATTTGATAAAGCTTTAGCTTCTAAATATATTGCAATAGCACCACCTATTAAGAATAATATATTCATTATAAGTACTAATTCTTTTTTTTCTACATCACTTATATTTCCATAATTTCTTAAATCAACTAATTCCTCATAATTATCTATAGTATAAAATAAATATACACAAAAAGTTATTATTAATAATATTATATTAATTGTATGAAATTTTTTATAGATATCAATATTTCTAGTATATAGAAACTCTCTTTCTAAATTGTCTGAATAGATTGCAACAAGAGCTATAATAATAAATAATATCCATATAAAATCTTCAATATTTAAATCTTTTAAATCTTCATTTATATTATTATTCATATTAAATTTTATGAATAAAAAAACTCTATAGAATAGAGTTAATTAATAAATGGTGCCCGAGGCCGGACTTGAACCGGCACGAGGGTTAAATCTCGCAGGATTTTAAGTCCTGTGCGTCTACCTATTCCGCCACTTGGGCAGGCACTTTGTGTCTTATAAACTTATAAAAAATTTATAAGACTATTAAATTATATATCAAAAAATATAGTTTGACAAGTACTTTTTCTTAAGAAAGTGGTTGACTTACAAAAAAATATTGTGTTATAATCAATTTGTCGCTTATTAAAAATAAGTTTTTGGAGGAATACCCAAGTCTGGTTGAAGGGACCGGTCTTGAAAACCGGAAGGTCGGGTAACCGGCGCAGGGGTTCGAATCCCTTTTCCTCCGCCATTTAAATATTTATCGCGGGATGGAGCAGTTTGGTAGCTCGTCGGGCTCATAACCCGAAGGTCGTTGGTTCAAATCCATCTCCCGCAACCAATTTTGGTTCCGTGGTGTAGTGGTTAACACGTCTGCCTGTCACGCAGAAGATCGCGAGTCCGATCCTCGTCGGAACCGCCATTTATTTTGGCTTCATAGCTCAGTCGGTAGAGCAGAGGACTGAAAATCCTTGTGTCGCTGGTTCAATTCCCGCTGGAGCCACCATAATGTTATTAAACCCTTTATTTATGGGCTTTTTTTATTTATAAAATTGCTTTATATACTAATTATATACTAATTCAGAAACGGATTAATTTTTTTATTTTTTAAAGACAAAAATACCAATAACCATCAAAATTACCCCAACTAGTTTAAGCCATTCAAAACATCCTTTTTCGCTTCCAAATAAACCAAAAACTTCAATTAGATAAGAAACTATAAGTTGGGCTAATAAAATTAGCATTGTTGCATGTGTAGGACCTAATTTTGCTATACCCTTAATTACAGTGAATGTAATAAAAGCTCCGATAATGCCACCAAGTAGATATAATTTATTATTAACATTAAATACTGAAAACAAGTTTTTATGACCTATAAAAAGCCACATACCAAGACATGTAATAAACGCTGTTGATTGAACCCATACATTTGTAACCCACATGTTTGATGATTCCATTACTCTAGTATTAAAAACCCCTTGAATACTCATTAATATACCTGCTACTAATGCAAATAAAATACCAATCATTTTTTCCTCCAAAATTGAATATATTATAGTATTCCCAAAAAAGATAATTTAATTATTAACTAAGGAAAATAATGGTTTTTATATAAAAAAATGTTTGTTTAAGTAAATTGACTTTTAAAAATTTTTATGTTAGTATACTTCCTAATAAGAAAGAGAGATTAACTTTATGATAGAAAAATTAACAGAAAATCAAAAAATAGCAAAATTAGCAGCAAGATGGTGGAGAGAAATGATATATGGTCCATTAGATTCTGACATTTTAGAAAAAGAAGATAATGTGGAAGCAAATCTCATAAAATTTAAAAAAGCTTTAAGATTAATAAAAAAAGAGAGAGCATTTGAAATAGATATAGAAAATTATTTAATTAATGAATTAAATCAGAATAATGCATATCTTTTAATGACATCAGGTATGTTTCCAACAGGTGTATTGTTTGAATTAATGATAAAGTATATGATACCATTAGATAAATTTCCAGGAAATTTTTGTATGGTAGTAGATAATAGTGGTATAAAGATATTTGAAAATAATGACCAAAAAACATTATATCCAAACGAAGAATCTATTATAAAAAGTAAAAAATAGTAATTATTTACTTCTGTTAGTGATATAATAATTTCAAGTGAGGTTAGAGTAGTATGAATAAAGAACAGATTAGCGAAGAACTCATTAAAAAATTTAAGAAAAATATTCGTGTGAATTCATGGATAATGAGTGAGAACACAGAAGAAAATCTAGACTGGAAAGAAAAAGATGAAAGTCTTAGTTTAAAAATCATAGACTTATTTTCCTTTTATGATGATAAACTTTATTTTTGTGGTTCTCGATTCTCTATATCTGATAAAAATGGCAATGAAGTTAAACCTCATTATGAAATAGATATTCAAATAGGAGATATAAAAAAAGAAGAATTATCCTCAGATCTTTATATAAAATATTTAACCAAAATAAATGGAGAAGAATTAAAAGGAAATATAAAAGTAACAGTTAGTTTTTATGCTTCGATAGATGAAAGAATAATGTTGGCTAAAATTATTTTTGAGGAATATTGTAAATTATTAAATGAATATTATCCTGAAATTGATACTGAATATTTTGGAGAAAATAGAGAAGGAAAATATGTTCCTTATATATTTTTAAAAAAAGAACTTGGTATATCTTTGAACAAGGAATTTAAATAAAAAGGGCTTAAACCCTTTTTATTTATATAAATTTATTAAATCTTGAAATAATTCTATCTTTTCCTAAAAGTTTCATTGTTTCATATAAATCCGGTGTCATTGATTTAGTAGTTAGAGCAATACGTATTACTAAACTTATATCCGCAATATTGCCTTTATATTTATCTGGATTATTTTTATATTCTTTCATTTCACTTGCATAACCTAAATCATCACATAATAATTTTAATTTATTAAACCAAGTTTCTTTATCATCATTTATATCAAAATATTTTTTAATATAGGTGTCTAAAATTGTAGATATTTCTTTTTTATCATTTATAGATTGCCATTCATATTCATTTTTATTATCTTCAAAATATTCATCAAACATATACCAAATATAATTTATAATTTCACTATAACAACTAAAATCTTTTCTTGGTTTAGTTTGCTCTCTTTCAATATTTAAAATATCTATTGAATAATCTTTATATTTTTCTAATATCTGTTTTAATCCATTATCGAATTCACATGCCCATTTATATAGATTATCATATACTTTTTTAGCGGTCATTTTACTTATATAGTTTTTGGAAATATTATTTAGTTTTTCCACATCAAATAATGGACCACTTTTACTTATTTTGTTAAATGATAATTCAAAATCATTAACACTTTTATCAGAATTATTATCATACCAGGCTTCAAAATTACTATTAGATATAGTTGCTATATATATCATTACAGCATCTACTGGAATACCTTTTTCATGATAATAACTAACTGCTGCTTCAGGATCTTTTCTTTTTGATAATTTTCTTAGTGAACCATCCTCAAGTTTCATTACTGGAGCTATGTGAGCATATTTAGGAGAATTTACTCCTAACATTTGAAATAATTGTATATGAACAGGTAATGAAGAAAACCAGTTATGATCTCTTATTACATGAGTAGTCCCCATTAAATAATCATCTACTAAGTGAGCAAAGTGATATGTAGGAAGTCCATCACTTTTTAAAATAACTATATCCAAATCATTTTCAGGTAGTTCTACATCACCTTTAACTAAATCATGAAATTTTAATTTTTTGTTAAAGTCTCCATTTGATTTTAGTCTAACAATGAATTTTTCTCCATTTTTTATAAGTTTGTAAGCTTCATCTATTGGTATATTTCTGCAAAGAGCCCACTTTCCATAGTATCCAATTCTATCTTTATTAGTTTCCTGTTTTTTTCTAATCTTTTCTAAATCTTCTTCTTTACAAAAACATGGGTAAGCCAAACCTAATTCAATAAAATGTTTTACAAAAGCTTTGTATATAAAATTTCTTTGACTTTGAATATAAGGCCCATAGTTACCTTTTTCTTCGTTCATATTGAACGGACACTCATCAAACTCAATATGAAAATTTTTCATGTCAGTCAGAATTCTTTCTATACCATCTTCAACATATCTTTTTTTATCAGTATCTTCTATTCTTAAAAAGAAAACTCCATCAGTCTGTTTTGCAAATTTTCTTTCTATAAAAGCAGCATAAATGTTTCCCATATGTACAAATCCAGTAGGACTAGGCGCATAACGACTAACAATTGCTCCTTCTTTAAGTTTTCTAGTAGGGTATTTCTTCTTGTAATCCTCAACAGTCATTGATATGTCTGGAAACATTAAATTAGCTAAATCTTTATTTGTCATATAAATTCTTCCTTTCTAAATAAAAAAGACCCATCCTATAAGGACGAATCTTTCGTGGTACCACCTTAATTTATATTATTAAATAATATAATCTCTAAATCTTAACGCGATTAACGAAATATCTTATATACGATATTCAGCTCTAAAGTTTCTTTCAAATATATTAAATATTAATTTACACCAACCATTAATTCTCTTTAAATTAAAAATATTTTACTTTTCTTTTTCATTGCTTTAATATAAATAAATTATATAATCTTTATATATTTTTGTCAAATTAGTTTTACTTTTCTTTTTCAAATATATTTTCTGCAATTATTGAGATGTTTTTATAATTTCTTAATTCATTTTTGTGTTTTATTGTATAAATAAGAAAAGGTTTTAAATTATTTTTAATATCAATTTTCTTTTCATAAGCTATAAAGTCTGGAGATATAATTTTATATAATAACTTTGTATTTAGTAATATTCTTTTTAAAATATTAACTTTTTGTTTTTTATAATTACAAACCAATAATCCTCTAATATAGTTAGGTCTATGCAATCTAAACCAAAATACACTTTTAGGATTAAAAGATTTTACTATAAAATTCCCATTATAGTCATCTAAATATTTAACTGATTCTTTTTCTAATTTACCAAATTTATTATCAAATTTATATTCTAGGTCTAAAAGTACTTTACCATTTACAAGTTTGAGAATATCATTAAGTAGAGGTATTTTATATTTTGTATTATTAAGTTTTAAATTTTTTATTTCCTCATAAGTACAATCTTTTATTTGCTTATCTATTCCTGTCATTCTTTTTAAGTTATCATCGTGGAATACTACAATTGTTTTATCTTTAAGTAAATGAATATCTAATTCTATAGGTATATTTAATTTGATAGCTTCTTTAAAAGCAGGAATTGAATTTTCAGGTGTTTTTTTATTATGTATACCTCTATGAGCAATTTTAACATTATTTAAAATTGATAAATCTTTCATAAAATCACCAAAATAATTATATCATTTTTTGGTAGTTTTATGTAAAATACAAAAAAAACTTCATTTTTTGGTAATTTTGTGATATAATTTACTAGTCCGAGGTGAAAGACATATGTCATTAAGACAGAAAATAGATTATAATGATATTGTAAAAGATATAATGAATAATAATGAATTTTTATTATTAGATAAAGAAGCACATCATGGAATTTCAAGACTTGCTCATTCTATAAGAGTTGCAAAAACGACTTATAAAGTAACTAAATTTTTACATTTAGATTATATTAAGTCTACAAGAGCGGCTTTATTACATGATTTTTTTAGAAATGAAGAAGTAGGAGATAATGCAGATTCAACTGAAAGATTATGTAAGCATCCTCTAATAGCTGTAAAGAATGCTAAAAAATATTATGAAATAGGAACTTTAGAAGAAAATATTATTTCTTCTCACATGTTTCCTTTAAATCCTACAAGACCTCCTAAATATGCTGAAAGTTATGTTGTATCATTTGCTGATAAAAGTGTTGCAACATATGAAATGTATAGATTTAAATTCAATACTTTAGTAAATGTAGCATTATTATTTATATTTAACATTATAACAATTCAAAAATAATACGTCGAAAGATGTATTTTTTTATGCTATAATTTATATGTGTGTCCTCGTAGCTCAGTAGGATAGAGCGATCCCCTCCTAAGGGATAGGTCGTTGGTTCGATTCCAATCGAGGACGCCATTTAAATATTTTGTGAAATTTTAATTGTATTTTTTTAAATTTATGATATAATTATTAATAGATTTAATAATTTAATTGTCTTTCTTATATATTTTAATGGAACCAAGTAAAAATTAAATCCAAATTTATAAGGAGGATAGTAATGGAAAAGAAAACTTACACAGACGAAACATTAATATGTAAAGATTGTGGAAAAGAATTTATTTTTACTGCAGGAGAACAAGAATTTTATGATGAAAAAGGTTTTGATAAAAAACCTCAAAGATGTAAACCTTGTAGAGATTCTAAGAAAAATAAATTTAATAATAACAGAAACAATTTTAATAGAAAACAATATTAAAATAAAAAAGAGCCATTTGGTTCTTTTTTTAGTACAATAATATATTGTTATCAAAAAATTCTGGTTCACAAGTTAAATTTATTTTTAAACTTTTTAGGACTGTTAAATCTCCATTTTGAACTATGTAAGTTGAATGAGCTTCACAGAATTCTAATTTTCCTACATTACTTAAAGCCTTTTCAATAATAGGATTTGTTACAGAACATATACTTAAAGCTATTAAAACTTCCTGTAACTGTAAGAAATAAGATTTAGAATTTAAGGATTTAGGTTTTAATTTTAATATAGGTTCAAGAACTGACTGACTAATTAAATCTACATCATCAGGAATATTAGTTAATTCTTTAACAGCATTAATAAATAAACTTGCAGCAGGACTTAATAATTCGCTTTGCTTTCCTGTAATAATTTTTCCATTAGGAAGTTTTAATGATATTACATGTTTACTTTCTAATTTAGATTTTTCTAATGCTACAGGAACAACATCTAAATAATTATCAGTTAAATTTAATTCGTCCATTAGGATTTTAATTCTCTGAGGAGTATCTTCGTCTACTAAACCTAGTTTATAATCACATCTAGCCTGAAAGTACCTTCTAACAATTTCTTTCTTAGCTGCTTCTCTAATTATATTATCATCTATAATTGATTTTCCAATTGTGTTTATTCCCATATCAGTAGGTGAGAAATAAACATCTTCACCAGTTATTTTATGTAATATGTTTTTTAATACTGGAAATATTTCTAAGTCTCTATTGTAATTAACTGATTGTATATTATATTTTTCTAAGTGAAAAGAATCAATCATATTAATATCTTTTAAATCAGCAGTTGCAGCTTCATAAGCAACATTTACTGGATGTTTTAAAGGAAGATCCCATACTGGAAAAGTTTCAAATTTAGCATATCCAGCATTAACTCCTCTTTTATGTTCGTGATACAGTTGAGATAAACAAGTCGCTAATTTCCCACTACAAGGTCCTGGAGCATTCACTATTACTAATGGTTTAGTTGTTTTTATATAGGGATTGGCTCCATAGCCTTCTTCACTAACAATAGTATCTACATCTATTGGATAACCTTTAGTGTAAGTATGTATATATGTTTTAATTCCATTTCTTTCAAGTTTCTTTCTAAAATTATCGGCAGCTGTTTGATTTTTATATAATGTAATTACTACAGAATTAATTGATATTCCTAATGCTTTTAAGTTATCTATTAAACGCATAACTTCTATATCATATGTTATATTAAATTCAGCTCTTTGTTTATGTCTTTCTATGTCATTAGCACTTATACAGAATATTACTTCTAAATCATCTTTTAATTCTTTTAATAAATGTAATTTAGAATCTAGTTTAAAACCTGGTAATACTCTTACCGCATGATAATCATCAAAAAGTTTACCTCCAAACTCTAAATATAACTTATCAAATTTTTTTATTTTTTCTTTAATCTTTTTACTTTGAATTTTTACATATTTTTTGTTATCAAAACCAACATCCATATTTAAATACTACCTTTCATATTTAGAATAACATAATTAAAAAAATAAAAAAACACTAATTAACAAATAATTGACTATTTTTTAAAATAAGCGTAATATAATTAACCAAAAGGAGACTTTTGTATGGAAGAAAAAGAATTAAAAACTTTGATGGAATATTGGGAATTAGGAAGAAACAGAAATGCATTATCAGATGAAATTAAAGAAAAAAAAGTGAAATATGATGAAAATAATAAAAAAATTGAAGATTTTGAATTAAAAATTGAAGAGTTCCATAAACATTTAAAGGAACTTGAAGAAGATATAGAAAAATATGATTCTTCTAAAAAATTCTTTTTAAAGAATAAATTAAAATGGATTTTTATGGATATATTGGTTATGTCGTTTTTATTTTTTGGCGGAATCAATTTACCTGGAGAAATAAATTATGTTAATGTTACTGCTTTTAGTATTTTTATTTCTAATGCAATTTCTTTAATAGGATACAATGCTGATACTTATGATAGAAAAAGATTTTATAAAAAATTTAATAGAAAAGAAGCTATTAAAGAGTCTGAAGAAATAATGATTGATACACTTAATTTAACAAATAAATTAAATAATATTTTAAATCGTAAATTCTTTTTATCAAACCAAATGCGAGAAATAGCTGAAGAAATGCTTGAAATACAAAATAGAATGCATGCTTTAATTTCTCATTCTCCAGAATTGGAAGAGAAATTAACATTTCAAGATAAAATAGTGGAAGAACCAGCTCCAGTAAAATTAACTCTTGATTTTGGTAAACCAGAATAATTTAGTTGACTATTCAGTCATATAAGAATATAATTAATATATAAATCGAAGATGTGGAAAAGTAATATCTATTCATTTATTTTAAGAGAGTTAGTGTTTGGTGAAAACTAATAATAAAATAGATAAGAAAGACACCACAGAGAGTTTAATTGAAATTAAGTAAATTAAAACGTGTTATTAACGTTACTAATAAGAGAAGTCAGTTATGATAATAAGGGTGGTACCACGATGTTTTCGTCCCTTAAAGTCATAACTTTTTTGTTAAAAAGGAGGAAATTATATGAGTAAATATGATGTAAAAAGTATTTATGAACTATTGAAAGATTTAATGGGACAAGAAATTACAATTGAAGGGTGGGTAAAAAATCATAGGAAATATCCTTCTTTTGGATTTATTGATTTTTCTGATGGAACTTACTTTAAAACTATTCAAGTAGTTTATAATAGTGAATTACCTGAATTTGAAGATATACAGAAGATTCACATAGGAAGTTCAATAAAAGTAACAGGAATATTAACTGAATCTAGTGGTGGCGGCCAAGAATTTGAATTATCTTTAAAAGAGATAACTGTTTTAGGAGATTGCCCTGAAGATTATCCTATACAGCCAAAATCTCACAGTAGAGAATTCTTAAGAGAAAATGCTAATTTAAGACCTAGAACCAATTTATTTCAGGCAGTATTTAGAGTACGTAGTTTAGCTTCTTTTGCTATTCATAAATATTTTCAGGAAAGAGGGTATGTATACACCAATACTCCTATTATAACTGGAAATGATGGTGAAGGAGCAGGAGAAATGTTTAAAGTTACTACTCTTGATCTTAATAAACTTAATGGTGAATATTTAGATTATTCAAAGGATTTCTTTGGTAAAAAGGTAGGACTTACTGTAACAGGTCAGTTAGAAGCAGAAAGTTTTGCTATGGCATTTAAAAAAGTGTATACCTTTGGTCCTACATTTAGAGCAGAAAATTCAAATACTAAAACACATGCTTCAGAGTTCTGGATGATAGAGCCTGAAATTGCTTTTTGTGATTTAAATGGATTAATGGATATTGAAGAGGATATGTTAAAATATATCATTCAATACATTTTAGATAATGCTAAAGAAGAAATGCAATTCTTTGATAAGTTTGTTGAAACTGGAATAATAGATAAATTAAGTCTAGTATTAAATAATACTGCTAAAAGAATAACTCATGAAGAAGCTATTAAAATATTAATTGATTCTAAAGTTAAATTCGATAATATTCCAGAACATGGTAAAGATTTAGCTACAGAACATGAAAAATATTTAACCGGAGAATATTTTCATTCACCAGTATTTGTTACTTCATGGCCTAAAGATATTAAAGCGTTCTACATGAGATTAAACGAAGATGATAAAACAGTAGCGGCAGTTGATTTATTAGTGCCTGGTGCAGGAGAATTAATGGGTGGAAGTCAAAGAGAAGAAAGATTAGATATATTAAAAAATAAAATGAAAGATTTAGGAATTTCTGAAAGTGGACTTGAATGGTATTTGGATTTAAGAAAATATGGAGGATGTATTCATTCAGGCTTTGGAATGGGTTTTGAAAGATTATTAATTTATTTAACTGGAGTAGAAAATATTAGAGATGTTATACCATTTCCAAGAACTCCAGGTAATTGTGAATTTTAAGGAGGTATTATATGAAAAAATTAATGATAAATGAGTTAAAGAATAATTTAAAAAAGAAAATTACAGTACAAGGTTTTGTAGATAATATAAGAAATTTACAATGGGTACAGTTTTTAATAATTAGGGATTCTTCTGGTAAATTACAAGTAACTATAGAAAAATCTGATGAAAAAAACAAAGATTTAGTTGAAATAGTAAATAGTTTAACTATAGAAAGTACAATAACTGTTACAGGTATATTAAAAGAAAATAGTGCTGTAAAATTAAATGGAATAGAGTTAATTCCAGAAGAAATAATAGTTACAAGTACTTCATTAAAAGAATTACCAATAGATATTAAAGATAAAGATAAAACATTAAGAGAAACTAGATTAGATTATAGATTTTTAGATTTAAGAAGAGAAGAAAATCAATTATTATTTAGATGTCAATCTTATATAGAATCTATGATGAGAGAATACTGGATTAATAATGGATATACAGAAATACACACTCCTAAAATTAGTGCTTCTGCTGCTGAAAGTGGAGCAGAAATGTTTAAATTAGATTATTTTGGACAAAAAGCATGTTTATCTCAGTCACCTCAATTTTATAAACAAATGGCTTTAGCTAGTGGTTTTGATAGAGTATTTGAAATAGGGCCAGTATATAGAGCAGAGAATTCTCATACATCTTATCATGCTACTGAAATAGAAATGTTAGATGCTGAAATAGCATGGATTAATTCAGTAGATGATGTTATTGATGAAGAAGAAGCATGGATAAAATATTTTATGACTAAATTAAAAGATAAATATGGTGAAGAAATAAAAAAATTATTCAATGTGGAAGTTAGTGATGTATCTAAACCATTTCCTAGAATAAATTTTTATGAAGCTAAGAAAATATTAAAAGAAAAATATAATTATGAATCAGAAGTAAAAGAAGATTTTGAAAGACATGAAGAAGAATTAATGTGCGAATATTCAAAAGAAGTTTATGGAAGTGACTTCGTGTTTATTACAAATTATCCATATAGTGCTAGAAGTTTCTATGTAATGAAAGATAAAGATGGAATAACACAAACTTATGATTTATTATTTAAAGGAGTAGAAATTACTTCAGGTGCTCAAAGAGAACATAGAGCAGATATATTAGAAAAACAAATAATAGAAAAAGGATTAAATCCACAAGATTTGGCTTTCTATATAGAATTTTTCAAATATGGATGTCCTCCACATGGTGGATTTGGTGTTGGAATGGCAAGAATACTGATGAAAATATTTGAGATAGACAACATTAGAGAAGCAACATTCATATATAGAGGACCAACAAGATTAAATCCATAATAAATTAAAAAAAGTTATAAAATAAAAGGTATTAAAATTTTCCTTATGAGACCAAGAGGTCGCTTTTTCAAAATAAAAAAACATTCTTACGAATGATTTATTATCAAAATGGTCGAGAAGACAGGATTCGAACCTGCGACCCCTTGGTCCCAAACCAAGTGCACTACCAAGCTGTGCTACTTCTCGAAGTAACTTTTCTTTAATATTATATCATTCTTTCTTTAATTTTAGAAGAGTTTTTAATATTAAAATGGTACGCCCAGAGGGAGTCGAACCCCCAACCTTTAGGTCCGTAGCCTAACGCTCTATCCAATTGAGCTATGGGCGCATTTGTTTTAGCAAGTATAATTATACTTTTTTTTCTAAAAAAATGCAATAGAAAAAAATATGTGTATTAATCTTAAGATAAAATGAGAAATGTTATTATAAAATAAATAGTAATATGGTAAAACATTATATAAAATTCTTGTATATTAAATAAAAACTCAGGAGGCTAAAATGAAAAATAATTCAGAATTAATAATATATAAAAGTAAGGATGGAAAAACAAAAATGGAAGTAAAATTAGAAAACAATACAATATGGCTTACTCAAAATCAAATTTCTGAACTTTTTGATAAATGTAGAAGTACTATAACAGAGCATATTAATAATATTTTAAGTGAAAAAGAATTAGACGAAAAAAGCAGTGTCGGTAAAACCGACATTGTAAATTCAGATAAGCTTATAAAGGTCTATAATTTAGATATGATTATAGCAGTCGGATATAGAGATAGAATATTTTAAATTATTAGATAAAGAAGTTAAAAATTTAAATGAGTGAAAAAGAGAATTAATGTAAATAAAAATATGATATAATCTTTTTAAGGAAGTGTGTTATGAAAAAGATTATATTTTTATTTTTTATGTGTTTTATGTTATGTTCTTGTTCTTTAATTAAAAAGGAAGAAGTAAAAAAAGAGAATAAAACTAAAGTAAAAGAAGAAGTTAAGGATGAATATGTAGATAATAATCCTATTATAATAGGGCTATACTCCAAATCAGGAAGTAATATAATTTAGTTAAATCATATACTACTAATTTTATAAGTAATAAAGATATTCTTAATTTTCAATCATATGCTTCTAATGAAGAACTAATAAAATATAAAGGTAATTTTAAAGATACTTGGTTACCTATATGGGATTCATATGAAAATAATGATAACTATAAAATAGGTTATATAGTTGAGTATAATTTAACTTCAGGAGAAAATATTTATCATCAAATATTATCTCCAGATAATATGTATGAACATTTTGATTATATACAAGTATATCTTTATGATGCTTTATATAATTCCTCATCTTCTTGGTATAGTCATGTAACTAAAGAGGAATATAATGATAGTACAGTCTTAACTTCTATAAAATTAACTGCAGGAGTTAATATAGATCAAGTAATAGATCCGATTAAATTAACAACTTTTACTTATGATTCAGATGATTTTGATGAATCTGGTAAATATAAGGGAATAAGTAAATATACAATTGAAATTAATAGAAAACAATAACTATTATGATATAATAAATTAAAAGAAGGAAGATTTTTATGAATGAAAATAAAAATATAACAAATATGGATGTAGATTTTGCTAAATGGTATACAGATGTAGTAAGAGCTGCTAAATTAGCAGAATATACTAATGTAAAAGGTTGTATAGCAATTGAACCTAATGGTTATGCAATATGGGAAAATATTCAAAGCATATTAGATAAAAAGTTTAAAGAACTAGGTCATCAGAATTTATATATGCCATTACTAATACCTGAATCTTTATTAAATAAAGAAAAAGAGCATGTAGAAGGTTTTGCACCTGAAGTGGCTTGGGTTACTGAATTAGGCAACAAAAAACTTGAAGAGAGATGTTGTATACGTCCAACTAGTGAAGTTTTATTTTGTGATTACTGGAAAGATAAACTGACTACATATAGACAATTACCTATGTTATATAATCAATGGTGTAATATATTTAGAGCAGAAAAAGAAACAAGACCATTTTTAAGAAGCAGAGAATTTTTATGGCAAGAAGGTCATACATTACATGAAACTGCTAAAGAAGCAGAAGAAGAAACCAATAGAATGTTAGAAGTATATATAGATTTTTTTGAAAATTATTTGGCTATACCAGTTTTAACTGGTAAAAAGACAGAAAAAGAAAAATTTTCAGGAGCAGAATATACTCTTACTGTAGAGGCTTTAATGCATAATGGAGTATCTTTACAGTCAGGTACTACACATTATTTTGGTCAGAAATTTACTAAGGCATTTGATATTACTTATTTAAATAGAGAAAACAAATTAGATTATCCATATCAATCATCTTGGGGAGTATCAACTAGAATGTTAGCAGCTTTAATTATGGTGCATGGAGATAATAAAGGTTTAGTATTACCTCCAAATATAGCACCAAAACAAGTTGCAATAATACCTATTGGAGAAGATGAAAATGTTATTAGTGAGGTAAATAAAATATATAATGAATTAAAAGATAATAGTATCTTATGTTATATAGATAATTCTGATAGATCTCCAGGATATAAATTTGCAGAAGCAGAAGTTAATGGAATACCTCTTAGAATAGAACTAGGTTCAAGAGATTTATCAGATAATAAATTAACTCTTGCTAGAAGAGATACATATGAAAAAAATATTGTTGATAGAAACAATTTAATAAGTGAAGTCAATAATATTTTAAAAAATATACAAGATAATTTATACAACAAGGCTAAAAATAATTTGGATTCTAAAACATTTACTGCTATTAATATGAAAGAAATGGAAAGAATAATAAATGAAACTCCAGGATTTATAAAAGCCTCTTGGTGTGGAAATGAAGAATGTGAAATAAAGATAAAAGAAATAAATGGTATTAAGTCAAGATGTATTTTAGAAAATGAAAAATTACCATCAGATAAATGTGTATGCTGTGGTAATGAAGCAAAACACTTAGTAGTATGGGGAATACAATATTAAAAAAAAATAAGCAATGATACTTATTTTTTTTCTTTCAATAATTTTCTTATATCTTCTAAAACTTTTAATTCATCAGATTTCTTAGGTTTTTCTTCTTTAACTTCTTCTTTTTTAACAAAATTTATTTTATTAATAAATCTTATCATTATAAATATACAGAAAGATATTATTAAGAAATCTAAAATATTTTGAATAAACATACCATAATTTATAGTAGCATCTTTAAATTTAATTGTTAAATTAGAAAAATCTAAACCTCCACTTACAACTCCTAGAATAGGCATTAATATATCATTAACTAATGATGTAACTATTTTACCGAAGGCTCCTCCAATAATTACTCCAACTGCTAAATCCATTACACTACCACGTTCTATAAATTTTTTAAATTCTTTTAACATAATCTTTTCTCCTTAATAATAATATTATACAACTAGTTTACTTATTTTTGATAATTATTTACACAAAAACGCGTAAAAGTATGTAAATATGATATGATTTTATTGGTGATAAATATGTCTATAGAATTATTAATTAATGAATTTATAGATTCATTAACTATTGATAAAAACAAAATAAAAGATCTATTAAATACTGATTCAAGTATCATAGGTTATAATTATGATGCTGATTTATTATTTAATATGTTAGAAAAATATAAGTTAGATGAAATAGATCTATATCAATTTGATTTATCTTCTAAAGTATTATTAGTTATAATTGAAAAAGATCCTGTGATTACTTTGAAAGTTATTCTTACAAATTTAATAATGAATAAAAAGATGGTATTATTTATCAATAATAGTTTTTTAAATATTAATAATTTTTTAATAAATAAATATACAAAACAAAAAATATCTTATAATTTAAAAGGGGAAATTTATTTAGATACAAATATAAGTTATAATAAATATGCTAAGGTAAAAGAAAATTTTGATCAAATAGTTTATATAGGAAAATCAGAAAATTCTGAAGAAATTAAAAAAGATTTTAGCAATTTAAAATTTATATCTGAATAAATGATATAAATTATGTTATAATTTTTATGGAGATGAATCATATGATATATTTAGATTATTCAGCGACAACCCCTGTAAATAAAAAAGTTTTAAAAGTTTTTAACAAAGCTTGTTTTGATTATGTTGGTAATGCTAATTCTAAACATAGATTAGGTTTGGAATCTAATAAAAGAATAGAAGAATGTAGCAAAAACATACTAAATTCTTTAGAATGCAAAAATAAAACTATTATTTATACTAGTGGTGCTAGTGAATCAAATAATTTAGCAATTAAAGGTATTGCTTCAATATATAAAAATTATGGTAATCATATTATCACAACTGAATTAGAGCATTCTTCTATAATAGCACCTTTAAATTATTTGCAAAAAAATGGATATAAAATAGATTTTGTTAATATAAAAGAAGATGGTACAGTAGATTTAGAACATTTAAAATCTTTAATAAATGAAGAGACTATATTAGTAAGTATTAATTCAGTAAATAGTGAATTAGGTATACATCAACCTATTAATGAAATAGGAAAACTACTTAAAAATTATAATCATATTCTATTTCATGTTGATATGACTCAAAGTATAGGTAAAGTAAAAGAAAATTTTGATAATATAGACTTATTTAGTTTGGGAGCTCATAAATTTTATGGTCTTAAAGGTATAGGAGCTTTAATAATTAATAATAATATTAAACTGGAGCCTTTAATTCATGGCGGAAAGAGTACTACTGTATTTAGAAGTGGAACTCCAACTCTACCATTAATAGTTTCTTTAGAAAAAGCAATTAGTATTATAGATTATAATAATTTTAATAAAGTATTAGAATTAAATAAATATTTAAAAAATAAACTATCTAATATATCTAATGTATACATAAATAGTAATGATAAATCTATACCTCACATATTAAATATAAGTATTACTAATAAAGATCAGGATGAAGTATTAAACTATATGTCAGACAATAATATATTTATATCAACAATGAGTGCATGTTCCAGTGAAAAAAAACTATCTGGTGCTGTATTTAAAGTTACTAAGGATGAAAAAAGAGCCCTTTCCAGTATAAGAATAAGTATTTCACATCTAACGACAAAAAAAGAATTAAATTTGTTAGTTAAAAAAATAAAGGAAGTATCAAAATGAAAGCAATTGAAATAAGTGCTGTATGGTGTCCAGGTTGTTTAATAATGAGACCAATTTATAATACAATTCTTAATGAATTAAAAATAACTTTAACTGAATTAGATTATGATATAGATGAAGAAGAAGTTAGTAAATATAATGTGGGTAAAATATTACCAGTTTTAATTATTTTTGATGAAAATAATAACGAAATAAAAAGAATCATTGGAGAAAAGAAAAAAGAAGAAATAGTAAAAATTTTGAAAGAAGTTATAATATGAAAAAAATAAGCATTGTTTTATTATTAATATTAACTACATTTTTATTTAAACTAACTGTTACTTATGCAGATACTGTAGATATATATTTATTCCATAGTTCAGTGTGTGTTCATTGTAAAGAAGAAAAGGAATTTTTAAAAGATATAGAAAAAGAATACGATATCAATGTTCATTATTATCAAGTAAATGGAAATAAAAAGAATAACGAACTAATGAAAAAAGTAAAAGAAGAACTAGATGCCAACAGCAATTATGTACCTTTTACAGTAATAGGAAGCACTTCTTATACAGGATTTAATTCTAATGTTAAAAATAAAATAATAAAAAATATAAAAAATTATAATCAAAATGAGTGTGATGTAGTAGCAAGTATTATTAAAGAAAAAAAAGATTGTATTAAAACAAAAAAAGAAAAGGAAAAAGATTTTGTAGTTCCTATATTAGGTAAAATAAATGCCAAAGATATATCTTTACCATTAGTAGCCATTGTAATAGGATTAGTTGATGGTTTTAATCCATGTGCTATGTGGGTATTATTATTTTTATTAAGTATGCTAATAGGAATGAAAAACAAAAAAAGAATGTTAATTTTAGGTATAACATTCTTAATTACTTCAGCATTTATGTATTATTTGTTTATGGCTTCATGGTTAACAATTGCTATATCAATAAATAAAATTACAATACTTAGAATTCTTATAGCTTTAATTGCAATATT
>CAYTXQ010000007.1:0-23199 GCA_964441535.1 uncultured Muribaculaceae bacterium | reverse complement strand
AAATTGAAGAATATGACAATTATAATGATATGATTAAGGATCTGTATGATAAAGATATAGAAGGAATATTTGTATCTTCAAATTATTCTATATTATTTGGAGAAGAAGATTTCCCTACCTTAGATGATGATACTAAAGAAATATATAAATATGATAAAAAAATTAGTAAAGATGAAGATACTTCAAATAATAATAAAACTTTAACAGAACCTTTTTCTATATTACTTATAGGAGTGGATTCTACTAGTAATAATTTAAAGGCTAATCAGGCATTTAATGGAGATACGTTAATGTTAATTACATTTAATCCTAATACTCTTAATGCTACAATGTTTAGCATTCCTAGAGATACTTGGGCTCCTATAAGTTGTAGAAATAATAAAAAAGATAAAATTAATAAATCTGCATATGGAGGAACTAGTTGTGTTGTAGAAACTATTGAAAATCTTACAGATGTAAATGTAGATTATTATGTAAAAATGAACTTTAAGGGTGTAGTTGATTTAGTAAATGCTCTAGGAGGTATTACTGTAGATGTTCCTAAAAGTTTCTGTGAACAGAATAGTGACAGAGAATGGGGATCAAAACAGATATGTTTAAAAAAAGGTACTGGGTTACTTAATGGGGAACAGGCTTTGGCTTTAGCTAGAAATCGTCATGCTTTTGTTAGAGCAGACTTTGACAGAGTTCAGCATCAGCAATTAATAGTAGAAGCTATTGTAAAAAAAGCAAAGGATATTAGAAGTGTAAATGGTTTTTATAAAATATTGGATGCAATAAGTAATAATGTAGATACCAATATGACTACTGATCAGATGCTATCTTTCTATGAAGTAGGTAAAGATGTTTTAAAAAATAAATTAAATGGTGAAAACGATTTTATTTCAATTGAAAAAACAGAACTTACTGGATATAGTAGAACTATTGATGGAGCATATACTTTTCAATATTATAAAGATAGTATAAATCAGATAAATAATCTAATGAAAGTTAATTTAGAAAAAACTAAACCTACTTTAATAAAAACATTCAGTTTCAGTGCAAAGTCTCCTTATGAAGTCAAATTAATTGGTACAGATGTAAAAGTTACTAGCGATGAGAAAGTTTCTTCGATTGAAACTAATACTGTAAAAGAATAAGAGTTCAAAAATTTTTGAACTCTCTTTTTATACTCCTATATAACCTTTTTCTACTACATATAACTTAGAATCTTTTTTAATTAAAGTAACATATCCTTCTTTATCATAATCTACTTTTTTAGTATAATTCCAGGATAGATCAACTATATAAGATTCATATTCTACATTAGATAATTTATAATCAGATTCGCTTATATTAGTTACTTCTATATTCTTAACCTCTGGTAAATTATCATTATCTATAAATTTATTAGTTATATATTTATATATAGTGTTTTCTACATTTAATTTATAATTTTCCACTACAGAAGGTTCTACATATTCAGATCCTCCTACATCACTTTTACTTAATTTATTATTAATCGTATATAGATCAATTATAAATAATTTTGAAAGACTTTTAGCATATTCTTCATAATCTAGTTCTTCTTGTTCTAATATATCTTTTAGGTTATAAAATTCTGTTTTAAAAAGTTCTGTATCTCTATTATCAAGATTATAACCATATCCTTCTATAGTATCTTTTACTTTAACTTTTTCTTCTTCTACCCCATTATTCCATACTAATTTATATACTAACATTGAAATAAGTATTATAATTAATATTCCTATAATCCATATAAATAATTTTTTCATATATTTCTCTCCTAACTAACTGGATTTAAGTATTTCTTTTCTGATTTAATAAGATCATATACTATTATATCATTAGAAATCTCTAATCTACTTTCTGTATATTCTTTATAATATTGTATATAGTCTGAATTAATAGGTTCACCACTAAATACTATATATTCATCTTCAGCATTATTGTAATAAACTTTATTTGTTAAAAAATTACCATTAGGAAATATTACAACATTATTGTCTTTAATATTAAATATATCATTACCTAAAGCATATTCACTATTAAACCCATACATATTTCCAAGAGTAGGTTCTATATCATACATACCCATAAAATAGTCTATCTGTTTATGCGTTTTATCATT
Source organism: uncultured Muribaculaceae bacterium (assembly GCA_964441535.1). GTDB lineage: Bacteria > Bacillota_I > Bacilli_A > RF39 > UBA660 > CAYNLX01. The sequence continues at coordinate 21,068 of CAYTXQ010000007.1, read as the reverse complement.
TTTAGACCATATTATTAAAGGAGTATTTTTATTTAATTGTTGCTTATAGTAATCATAATCAATGTAACCTTCATCACCTAACTCTAAAAAAACACCGGTTTTAGAATCATAATTATAAAGTATATTGAAAGCAGTCTTATTTAATCTTGCCTCATGATCTCCATAAAAAACAAATATAGTATTATCAAAGTAATCACTATTTTCTATATAATTTATAAATTCTCCTAAAGCAATATCTGCATAATGAGAACTTTTTAAATAATTACCCATCTTAGAATCATTTAAATATGTATCAGTTACTTCTTCTTTCTTATTAGTTTCCGTATTTACTCTTTCAGTTGTATAACTTAAATCAAAATCTCCATAACTTTCTAAATCTTCAAAAGGTGAATGATTAGATAAAGAAATTACTGTTCCCATATAATTTTGATGAGTTTTTTCTATTTCTTCCAATTTTGGTATGGCCTGTTTAAAGAAAGATTTATCTGATAATCCAAGCCCTACTGTTTCATCAATTTTAAAATCAGACTTAGAATAAAATCTGTCATATCCAATACTTTTATACATAGTATTTCTATTCCACATAGTAGCAGAATTACCATGCATACTAAATGTGTAATATCCCATATCTTTCATGAGTTTAGGTATAGTAATATATTCTCTATTTGTATAACTGACGAATACTGTACCAGATAAAGCGGGCATTAAAGATGTAGTTAATGTAAATTCTGTATCCGAACTAGTTCCAACGCTAATTTGAGGATAAAATTTACTAAAATACATTCCTTCTTTAGAAAGTTTATTAATATTAGGAGTTATTTCTTTCCCATTAACTTTTAAATCTACTAAAAAAGATTGAATACTTTCCATATGTACAAACACTAAATTTTTACCTTTATATTTATTTGTATATTTATTAGTTTGAATTTCTTTTTTAACACTGTAAAATTCTCTGAATTTTTTAGCAGCCTCATCATAACCAAAAAGAGAATTTATTTTAGGAGTTAAACTCTGAAAAAAATCATTAGTTTGATAAAATACTATACCAAATCTTTCAACTAAATACTCTCTATTCCATTGCTTAGTAATTCTACTATAATCTGTAGATTCCATAGTACTGATAGTAAAACAAACAAATATAACTGCAGCAAGAATAGTACCCATAAACATTTTCTTACCTTTTTCAATACTGGAAATATAATTATAATAATCTTTTCTAACTAATTTTCTATGTAATATAAAGAAAACAACAGGAGCTAATAAATATATAAATTGATATAAACTCAATTTTTCTAAAACTGATTCTCCTACTTCACCTACTTGAAATAATGAAGAAATCATACCAAATGATGCAAAAGATAAGTAAAACACATAATATATTGTATTAATTAAACATATTAGACTTATTATAATATTCCATGTAAAAAAATAAACAAATTGTCTTTTAACTCTAATTAAATATCCTAAAGATCCAATAAGCAAAGCCATAGCACAATCAGCTATTAAAGGTTTAATATTAAATGTACTTCCAACTGTATAATATCTTACTAATATTCCTTCAATAACAGTTAAAAAAACAAAAGTTATAAATATCCTGTTAGTTGACAGATATTTAATAATTTGTTTCTTGCTTGATTTAGTTTTTTTGTAGATTCTATCTAAATGTTTTTTCATTTTAAATACCTTCTTATGGAATATATTATATCAAATAATAATAATAAGTTAAATATAATCTTGAAAAATAAAATATAATTTGATAATATATTAACATGCAGATGTAGTTCAATGGTTAGAATACGACCTTGCCAAGGTTGAGATGCGAGTTCGATCCTCGTCATTTGCTCCAATAGAATTATATTGAACCATGCCAAACGGTTCATTTTTTTATTGAAAAAATGATATAATGAAATTGTGAAAAGAGGAAAATTCTATGAAATATGACTATAAGAAACAAGAAAAAGAAATATATAGAGTGAAAGACACTCCAACCATTATAGATTTAAATACTCAAAAATATATTTGTATTGATAGTGTTGGAAATCCGAATAGCGAAGGGTTTAGTAAAAACATTAAATGCTTATATAGTGTTGCTTATACAATTAAAATGAAATTTAAGGATATAAAAGATTATTTTAATTATACTGTATATCCTTTAGAGGGATATTGGGGATTAACTGAAAAAGGAATCAAAATACAAAATGAAAATGGTAAACTTGATAAAGATGAACTTAAATATACTTTAATGATTAAACAGCCTTCTTTTGTTACCAAAGATTTATTTAATAAAGCAAAAGAACTTGCTATAAAAACTAAAAAAAATGAATTGTTAAATAATGTTTACTATAAAGAAGATGCTGAAGGTTTGTGTTTACAAATGCTTCACATAGGAAGTTATGACAATGAACCTTCTTCATTTAAAATAATGGAAGATTATTTAAAAGAAAAAGGATACAAAAGAAAAGAACATAATCATAAAGAAATATATTTAAGTGATGCAAGAAAAACAGAAAAAGAAAAGTTGATGACAATATTAAGAATTAAGATTAGCAAATGCTAGTCTTTTTTTGTGAGTATTATTAAAAACATAGTTAAAATAATTTAAATTAAAAAAAACACTAGTCAATTAAGACTAGTATTGTGTTTAAATGTACTTACTCCATTTATTAGGTAAATAAACCGTTACTCCATTATATATTATTTTATCCCATTTATATCCATTACTTGTTCCTGAATTTTGTTTTATCAACTCACATTTAGTTTTATGAGGTATTAATTTGTATTTACTATATTTAAATCCTAACCCTTTTCTACACCATACACCTCCTTTAGTATTTATTTGGATATATTTCTTATTTGTAGATTTAGTGATTCCAAAATATTCATAAAAACTATTAAATGATTTTTTATTTCGTTCATCATAATAAATTTTCTTCCCTCTTACATCTATGTGTACATAATTATCATTAATTATTAATACTCCTCCTGAAGTATATCCCATATCTTCCATAGCTAAACATATTTCTTTTGAGCTTAATAATTTACCATTTTTAAGTTTTACACATATATCAGAGGCATTTCCTTTAGTATGTTCATCTTTTGAAGTTCCCCCTACATGAACACTCCATTCCGGAGTTCTATAACCACTACTAATATTAACTGATTTAATTCCATATTTATTATTCAAAAAATCATATAATCTTTGTAAAACTACAGGTAAATCTGAATTGATTAAAATAGTATCCGTTTTTCCATCTTTACAGGCAAATTCTTTAACTTGAAAATTAACAGCTAAGAATCTATTTGCATCTTTACTTTTATAATATGTATTTATCATTACTTTCCCTTCTTACTTTTGAATATTTAATGCTATACTTATAGCACTACCAAAAGCCCCTGATAAAAGAGCATAAACAGCACTTTTAGAATCTAAATTAGATGTCATAATATTGACTGCTATGTAAGAACAAAAAGCTTCTATAAATGTTTTTATAGCTCTTTCTACTTTAGGTTTTCTAATTATTTCAATTATTCTCTTCATTTTTTAATTTCCCCCTTTAATTTCTTTTCATATTCCTCTTTCAGCACTTTATATTTAGCTTTTATTTCACCATTTAATTTTCTTTCTTCAGTATATATTTCTCCAGCTCTTAATCTTTGTTCTATAGGTATATCATTACTGTATATCGTTAAACAAAGTATTTTATCATCTAATAAGTTTAAATGATCTTTAATTTCTTCAATAGATTTAGTATTCGGTTCTAATAACCAGTTTCTAATTTTAATAAAAACATTATACTTATGTAAGAACGTTAATATGATTGTCATGGCTCCAAAGAAACTTCCTAATGCTAATATAGTTGTATAAAAATTATCCATTAAATATCTACTTTCTATGTTGTTTTTTGATCAAACTAAATTTCATAAAAGTATAAAGACAAAATATAGCATAAAAAACAATCCTGTTTTTTAACAAATTTTTATAACTAAAATTTTTAATTGAATTTTTTATTTTATAGTTTGATCTTCATTAATAATATATGAACTTATAAAAAAGTTGTCTCTTTGATTGTCACTATTAAAATAAAATATTTTAATGTTAATGCCATAAAATTAATAGAGGGGGAAATTATGCAAGAATTATATGATATGATTTTTAGTTTACCCCCAAAAAGTTTTACTCTTGTTTCCGTTATAATTGGGTTTATATTGATAGATGATTTAGATGGAGCTGAACAGAATGCTTTAGGTAATTTTATTATTATGATTGGACAAGTTCTAGAAACAAATTCCGGTCAGCAGCAATTAATCAATAATAGAATATCTAATCAAAATAATAATAAAATGGATAAAGAAATTGAAAAATTAAAACAAGAGATAATAGAATTACAAAAACATCTAGATTTAAGAAAATAAAAAAATATTTTATAATTTACTAATAACTAATTTTAATATATAATACTTTTGATGCGTATGAAAGTATATCATGAATTAAAACCTATATATAATAAAAATTCAAAAATATTAATATTAGGAAGTATGCCTAGTAAAATATCTAGAGACAACAATTTTTATTATGCAAATAAAACTAATAGGTTTTGGCCTGTAATGAGTATTTTATTTAATAAAGATTTAAATACTAATTTGGAAAAAAAACAATTTTTAATAGAAAACAATATTGCTTTATGGGATGTAATAGCTTCGTGTGATATTAATGGTTCTAGTGATTCTTCTATTAAAAATATTAAGGTAAATAATATTAATAAAATTTTAAAAGAAACTGAAATTAAATATATTTTTTGTACTGGGTTAAAGGCTTATACTATTTTTAAAAAACATTTTAAAATAGATATTCCAGTTATTTATCTACCTAGTCCATCTAGTGCTAATGCCAGTTTAAATATTAATGACTTAATAAAAATATATAATGTAATAAAGACAAGTCTTTAAGCAAAAAGAAACTATAGTTAATTATCGTTTCTTTTTGCTTAAAATAATAGGATAAGTATAAAGAAACTAATCATTAGTAATTGTTTTAAATTTAAAACCCTCACTTAATAGAAATATATTTAGCACTTCTTTCTTTATACTTAAATTATATTAATTATTATACCACTAATTATTCCTATAAAGAATAATGCAATTAATATTAAAATATTTTCCTTTAAATTTCTATTAGCTTTAAATAATATTAATAATCCTAGACCAGAATTAGTTAATAATCCTGCTATTGCTGAACCAAAAGTAATGGTTTTACTAATTAATAATTCAGTTATAATAACAGAAGCTGAACAAGTTGGTATAAGTCCTATTATGGAAGAAATTAAAGGTCCTAATAGTTTATTATTACTAAATAAATGTTTTAAAGTATCTTCTCCTATGTAATGTATAACAATATTTAAAATTAAAATAGTTAGTATTATAAAAAATAATATGTGTATTGTGTGTAAAAAAGATGATTTTAAAATACCGTCTTCACAATGACAGTGTTCATGTTGACATGCCTCATGTACTGTTTCTTCTAATTCTTCTTCTTTTTTTCTAAAAACAAAATCTATTAAAAATCCTAAAAGCATTCCTATAAATATTTTTATTAATATTATTTTTAACATAAGTGATATACTACTGCCATTTGCAATTAATACAGGTAGCATTTCATCTGAAGTAGATAAATATATAGACATTAATGTTCCTAAAGATATAATTCTTACAGCATATAAATTACTTGCTGATACTGAAAAACCACATTGTGGAACTACTCCTAATAAACTTCCAAATAAAGGACCTAAATTTTTTGATTTTTTTATAATTTTTTTACTTTTATCATGTGTTTTATGTTCTATTACTTCCATTATTAAATAAGTAATAAATAAGAATGGTACTAATTTTAATGAATCTAATACTGTTTCATTTAATATTTCTATCATAGTTATCTTCTCCTAAAATACATTTTATCATATTTTAATCAAAGAAAAAAGTTATTGAATTTCAATAACTTTTCTTGTACTAGCTTTTTCTTCTTTAGGTACTTCTACTAATACAACTCCATCTTTAAATGAAGCTTTAATATCATTAGTATCAATATCACCTACGTAGAAACTTCTTTGATATTCATTAAAATATCTTTCTTTCTTGATGTAATTTTTACTTTCGTCAATCTTTTCATCGTTCTTAGATACCTTTATAGTTATATACCCATTATCACATTCGATTTTTGCATCTTCTTTTTTGAAGCCGGGCATATCCATTTCAATGAAATATTTATTACCTTTTTCATAAATATCACATTTTAAATGGTTAGTATCTTTTGAAGTTAGAAAATCACTAAATACATCATCCAAAAAGAAATCTCTTGGAATCAAATTCATAATTCATCCTCCTCCCAAATATAATATTACCACCATAATTAGCACTTGTCAATACCAACTGCTAATTTTTTTATTTTTTTATATAAAATTAGTATAATTAAAAATAACTGCTTTATACTCCTCCCTTTTGATTTTTAAAGCGTAAATATAATTTTCTAGTCCAGTCAACAGGGATAATTGTAAAAGACAAAGCTAATATAAAAATAAATTCATATAAATTAAGACCAGCTGTTCTAAACAAATTACCACCATAATATATCAAATATATCTGAACTGCTACTATAAATGTCATTATTACAACAAAACCTTTGTTTTTAAATATATGAGCTAGAAGATTAAGTCTAAAAGTTCTGGTATTAAAACTATTAAATATACTAATAAATATAAATAAAGCAAAAAAAGCGGTTAAAAAATATATATCATTTTCACTGCTTCTAAAGAAACCTTTAATAATTGGTGATTTTAAAAATAATATACATAGTAATAAGGAATAAGTTCCTGTAATAAATATTTGATGTTTCATATAATAGTTAACTACTGGTTCATCTCTTTTTTTAGGTTTTTCTTCCATATATTCTTTTAAAGGTGGTTCGCCTGAAAATGCTAAAGCAGCTAAAGTATCCATAACCATATTTATCCATAACATTTGAATAACAGTTATTGGCATATCAACTCCTATAAAAGGTCCTAAAATTGATAGTCCTACTGCACAGAGATTTATAGTTAATTGAAAAACAATAAATTTTCTTATACTTTTAAAAATTGTTCTACCAAATAAAACTGCTTTTGATATAGATAGAAAATTATCATCTAATATTACAATATCTGACGCTTCTTTAGATACTTCTGTGCCACTTCCCATAGCAAAGCCTACATCTGCTTTTTTTAAAGCAGGAGCATCATTTACTCCGTCCCCTGTCATTCCCACTACTAATCCTAACTGCTGAGATATTTCAACTAATCTACTCTTATCCTGAGGTAAAGCTCTTGATATTAATCTTATATCTGGTAATTTTGATTTCAAATTTTCATCACTTAAATTATTTAATTCTTCAGATGTAATAGCTAAACTTCCATCTTTTAAAATTCCAACTTCTCTTGCAATAGCAGTTGCAGTTTCTTTTGAATCTCCTGTTATCATAACAATTTGTATTCCTGCTTTTTGTGCAGTTTCTATAGCTTTAGGAACTTCTTTTCTAACTTCATCTCTTATTCCTATTACTCCTACTAAAGTTAAACCTTCAAGTTTTAAATCTTTATCCAATTTATCCTTAGTAGCTATTGCAATAAATCTAACTCCATTAAAAGACATAACTTTTATTTTATTATTTAAATCTATCCTGTTTGTAATACTTTTTTTATTGCCTTTTTCATCATAATAACTATTACAATATGGCAACATTTTATCTGGTGCTCCCTTAATTAAAAATATTTCTTCTTTGCCTGTTACCTTAGTAATAGACATCTTATTCTTACTATCAAAAATAAGTATATTTTCTCTTTGTAATTTTAAATTATCATCTTTATATGATGATATATATTCTAATAGTACTCTGTCAGTAGCATTACTTCCTATGGCTTTACCATCTTCCATGTATGAAGCATTATTATATATTAAAGATGTTTTTAGTATATTAAAAAGCCCACTCTTTTTAGCTATTTGATTAATATTAGCATATTCAATACCATTACCACTAATAAAACTTTTAACTTGAGGTTTTCCTTTAGTAATAGTACCTGTTTTATCTACAAACAAAATATTTACACTACCTGCAGTTTCTATTCCAACTAATTTTCTAACTAAAATATTATCTTTAAGCATCTTTTTCATATTCATAGATAAAACTAAAGTAACCATCATTGGTAATCCTTCTGGAACAGCAACTACTATTACTGTAACTGCTAAAGTAACTGCATACAATAAATGACCTACAAGTAAATGCATATTACTGACTGTTAAAATTATTCTATCTAAAGAAAAATTATTCTGTATTAAAATTACATTAAATAAATAAGAAAAAGATACTAGAAAAGCACCTATATATCCTAAATGGCTTATGGTTTTTGCTAACATTCTCAATTTTAATTTTAATGGACTTTCTCTTTGCTCTTCTTGTAATCCTAAAGCAATATTTCCATAAATAGTATTGTTTCCTACTGAAGTAACTAACATCTTACATTCTCCAGAACATACAATACTACCTCTAAATAATTTATTATTATTTGTATTTTTAGATATTTCTTTTGATTCTCCACTTAAAGCAGATTCATCAACTCCAACACTACCAGAAATTAAAATTCCATCTGCTGGAATTTTATCTCCCACTTGTAGTAAAATAACATCCTGACATACTATATCACCTATAAAAATGTTCTTTAAATTACCATTTCTGAATACTTTACATTGCATCTGTGATGCTTCTTCCTGCAATTTTTTAAAAGAGGCTTCACTACCATACTCAGATAAAGTAGAAACTAATGATGCTAAAAAAATAGCAATAACTATACCGATAGTTTCATACCAATCATAACTACTAATTATAAATAAAGTTTTTAAACATACGGCAATAAGCAATATTCTTATAATAGGATCTCCTAAACTTTCTATAAAAAGTTTAAAAATAGTATTTTTTTTCTTTTCACTTATAGCATTAGATCCAAATTTTTCTCTAGATTTTATCGCTTGTTCTTCAGTTAATCCCATATCATTAGTAACCATAGAAAGCCTCCTATAAAATAATATTAGAGTTAAAATTTTATATTATAAAATAGACAAAAATAGACATTAAAAAACTTGTGAAATCCACAAGTCAATTATTATGTTTTTTTTAATTTTTCCTGATATAAAAACTCTTCAATATGAATTTGGTATCTCCATCTATAATATTAAAATTATAATAACTAATTTCATTAAATTCAGTTTTATTTTTTATAATTGTTAACATATTTATCACCAAAAAACCTTTTTGTTATTTTTACAGAGCATTATTTTTAAAATCCATATAATTTGAATATGATTGCACAACACTATAATAAAAGATTGGAAATGATACTTTAATATTTCTATTAACTAGATCTTCTGTGTACTTATTGTTTGTTTTACTATATAAATATTCTTTATACTTAGCATCAAGTAATTTTTCTAATGGTGTATGATAATCGTTAAATACATCTCTTAATATTTCCTCTGATGCATGAATATAGGTGCTAAAGCAATCAATATAGTCATCTTCTTCATCATAATCAAAGTATGAAAAGAATGTATTTTCTAATTCGCCAATATCTATCATAAATCTTAACTGGTTATTTTTACATATTTCATATGCATAATTAATCAATTGAATTTGTTTTAAACAATCATTTTCTTTACTTATATCAGGGTGATATTTATTTACTAATTCTTTATATCTTTTTTTAACAAATTTAAAAGAATTTGAAAAATCTACATTTAATATCTTTAAAGCCTCATCTAAATTCATAACCATCACTCCGTTAGTTAAATATTATATATGAAGATTATCGAGTTGTAAAGAAATTAAAATTTTTTGCAAAATAAAAACCGTATTTTTTATTTTTACGGCTTTTTAAATATATTTTGGAGCGTCTAAGATGTCTTATTACAGCTCTTTTTTGTTCTCCCACCTATTATAAAATTACCGCATTTTTAATTATTAGTCCAGATATTTTTTACATTTTTTTTGCAAATTTCTTGCATTCTTGGATAGAAGAAAAAAAACAATCATTTACAAAATATTTTCAACAAATTTATGAATGGTTTGTTTAAATATTTTATTATCATATTTTTTACATTTTAAATAGGCTGTTTAAAGCCTAATTTTTTGTAATACATATTTCGCCGATTCTATTGATGAATCAGTTATAGTTTTATTATTTGTATCAATTAAATGATGATTTTTGATAATATCATCTTCAATTAAACCAAACATTGCTTGGTTATACGATTCTATATTATTGGCAGTTAAGAAACTACGTTTTTCTAGTGCAAGTGAGGATATGTAATCTCTTTTAAGCGATACTTCAGCTGATGCAGTATAAACTAATAAACAATTTACTAAATCTAAATACTCACTAAAGCGATTTATAACCTCATCATATTGTTCTCTTGATATTTCTCCTTTATCTAGTAATCTTCTAAACCATATCAAACGATCATTGATTCCACGATCAAATACTACAATATCACCTTTTTTATCAAACACTCTAGTATCAACATCATTCTTTATTGTTCTAGTTTTTAATTCTTGTGCCTGCCAGCCACTTTCCAAGCTATCAGTTCTAACGCTTTGTAATTGTTTAACTATTTCATCTATAATTGCCATATTTCGTTCATAAAGTGGCAAGTGATTAACTGTATCATAAAATTCACTTGTTACTAATTCTTTAAAGTAAGATACCTTGAAACCACCTTTTTTAAAAAAATCTAAAACATTATTTATTATGGTTGTTTTTCCTGTTCTAGGAGTTCCTAACAATTCAATTACAAATGGTTTAATATATCCTTCTTCTTTAACTTTATACTTTAAAATATGCAGTTCTCTTAACTTATCAAGTAAGTCTTTATCATCAACAAATAAATCTGTTTCTAATTCAGTTTGATAATGTACTTCGCTTTTTAAATTTGCGATAGCATTACCTAATCTTTGAACCATTGGATGATCTTCACAAGATACAAGTGAAGCATTATATATTCCTTCAAAATACCATAATTGTTTTTCAAAACCTCTTTTAAAAGAATTGAATATAGATAAACCTTGAAGTTTTAAATCTTCAGTTAAATTTTCTACATTATGAATTTTATCGGCTAATACAACCGCTATATCTTCAATAGGATTAGTTTCTACTACTGATATCGTATGTGATTTTCTTTCTTCCCAAGGTAGTGATTTGTCTGGTTCAGAAGCATTAAATACTAATTTGGCAACTCTTTTACCAAAAATTCGCTCAATATCATTAATTGTAGTTTTTGTATCTTCTACTGTATCGTGTAGATAACCAGCTGAAATAGTTTCATCATCAAACCCAAAGTTTTCTAATATTTCACCAACTGTAATAGGATGGTATATCATTGGCTTTCCATTGGATTTTCTTATTTGTCCCTCGTGTGCTTTAATAGCGTATGCCTTTGCTTGTTCTTTTATCAACATAGAATTACCTCCCTGTTTCTATCTATATTTTATCATATTTTTTTACAATTTTTTTATCAGATGCTAACACATAGCTTTTTTGCAAATATTTTACATCTTTCTTGCGTATTTTTTGCGTTTTTCTTGCAGTTTTTTATACACTTTTTTTGCAGTTTTTTTGCAATAATCTTGCACTAACTTCTTGCATAGGTTTTTTGCACTTTACTTAATTAATAATATTTTGCTTAATTTTTTCGAACTTTTTAGAGTTCAAGCCACAATAAAACTCCCTATTTATGGGGAACTGTAAAAATTCAACTTGGAGGAGCCAGTCGGATTTGAACCAACGATCAGGGAGTTGCAGTCCCACGCCTTACCACTTGGCTATGGCTCCGTGTAAGAGAATTATATCAAAAACACATTGTTTTATCAATAAAAAACTTATTTTAACTTGATTACATACTGTTTATTTCTAACTGTTATTAACATCTCTAGCTTCTCAGCCTGGTAGGCTTTACTAGATGCCTGTAATACTATTTTATTTGTCACATATTTTGGAGTAACATTTTTAACTGAAATTGTAGTAGAAACATTATTGCTTGTATATCTAAATTTTATAAATTTATCAAATAAATTATTACTATTAAATATACTATTATAATAATCAGTAGTTTCATCTAAAGATAATTCATAATCAAATATATATAATGTCTTAGGATCACTTCCACCATAATCTCTATTTAAAAGATTACTTGATTCAGTACAGGTATTATTAAAACAGAATTCATAATAATATCTATATGTATCAGATGTTGTGATATTACTAAACATAATAGTTGATTTACCTAATTTAGAATCTGATAATTCTATAGAATCATTTAAATTATAAACTCCTAACTCTTCTATAGAATCTGTTCTAGTAGGTTTAACACTCACTTTTCTATAAGTAGAGTTTATTTCCCCTACTTTAAATTCTACACTCTCTAAAATCAGTAAATTATATCTTGTTTTTATATAATCTTTAGGAATAGCATATATCATCATAATTTGATTAGTTGAGTTTCCTAAAAATGTCTGTTCTTTATAAGGAATTCCTAAATCAACAAAATCTTCATTATAAGTTTTAACTGGATATATATACCCATCTTCTGATATTAATCTAAAATTTGTTAAATCTATCTCTTTAATATATCCATTAGGATTAATAACTTTATAATTTATTACTAAAAAATATTCTTTATTAGATATTTTATCTCCATTATAAGAAAGATTAGTTAAATAACTATCTTCTATAGTATATTTCATATTATCCACTGAAAATGTATCAGTAGTTTTATAAACTTTTTGAAATACAGTTGTGTTAAAATATATTCCAGATATTATTATAAGTGTTGTGATTACCATTATAATAGTAAATATAAATTTGTTTTCTAAAAAATAATATCTTAATTCTCTTAATATTCTTCTGAGTGTTCTTTTTATTTTATAAGTTTCTACTCCAAGAGCAAATTCATATTCTTCATTATCTGTTTCACTTATTTTTAATTCCTGTAAATCTTTAGCAAAATTAAATTTCTTTATATCAAATCCTATTCCTCTTACTATTAAAACTATAATAAAGAAATACTCTGGAATAGTAAATATAATCGATAAATCTCTGTATGCTCTTATGGCTTTTACTTCTACTAATGAAGTTTCTAAGTCTCTTAATATACTATAAGTAATAGTTATTAAACCAAATAAAAATACATAGTAAATTATTAATGAAATATAGAAAACTGTAGGTTTTTTCTTCTGTTTCATTAATAAATATATAGTTAATGTTGCTAATATTATTAATATTGCACTTAAATACATGAAGAAATTTATATAAGTTCCAGATAAATTAGACGAATATGAAAAATATCCATTTGCTACGTAATCATTAAAAAATGTCACTATTTTATTAGTTCTAAAAGCCAGATAAATTGTTAATATTGCTATAATAATATGTATTATTTTAAAATAACGAATTAAAAAAGCATATGGTTTTCTTAATATCACATTTACCAACTCCTAGTATAAATATTATATCATAAAAAAAGAAAGACATTCAACTTTCTTGAACTTTCTTAATCTCTTTTGTATACTAGTAACTGTCCATCTAAAAGATATATTATTTCATTATTGTTTAATAAACCAGTTACATCTGTATTAAATTTATTTGAAACTAAATCTAAAGTATCTCCTTCTTTAGTAATATAGTAACTGTAACCTGATTTAGGTATTAATATTTCCTGATCGGGATATATATAATCTTGCATATCTAAACCATTCATATTTGCTAATAATTCAGGATTTATATTATATTTTTGAGCAATTCTATATAAAGTATCTCCTTCTTTTATTGTATAAACTTCAAAGTATTTTTCTCTGCCTTTAGGTACTATTATATCCATTCCTGCTCTTAAATCATTTATATCATAAATATTATTTATACTCATTAAATATTCAACATCAGTATTAAATCTATTTGCTATATTAGATAATGATTCTCCACTTTTTATTTGATATTTATCAAACATACAACCACTCCCTAATATAAGATATGCCTACTTTAAAAAATGGTTAAAAGTTAAAGACAAATATTTTATTAAGATAATTAAAATTCCATTCAAAGTATTCCATTAAATACTTCTCTCCATATTTAGAATTATATGAATATAATTTGTCATCTTTTAAATAATATACATTTTCATTATTAGTATAAACTATAGTTGAATTTTCTATATTTGATATAACAGTTTTTAATTCACTGTCTTTATATGTTCTATATAATTTGTTATTTAATACTTCATAATTATATACTAAATCTTTTGAAAAGAAATAGTTTTTGTTTACTAATCGTTCTAAACTGATATCTTTCCAATTACCATCAAATATTTTTCCTGTTTTATCAATATCTCCTAAAACATTAATTCTTTCTCTTTTAGGATATATTTCATATTCAATAACATTTTTTTTATCTACAATATATATTTTTTTATTATTAATTCCCAAAATATAACTATCAAAAGATATATCATAATTTAATTCCCATATTTTATATTTTCCTGTTTCCATATCTATTAAATAAACTTTATTAAAAAAATGCTTTTCATTATAATCAGGTACAAATAAAATATTATCAACTAAAATAGTTAACTCATCTATAAAAATATCTTTATTAAATAATTTTATTTCTTTATTATTATCATTTTTTAAATAGTAAAATCCTCTATAATTCCATACAACATACGAAGAATTAAAATAATTATTTATTTTTATATCCTTATAAGTATTTTTAGTGTTTTTAATATTAGTTCTATACTTATCCAACCAGTTATCCTCTATTAAATTATAATCTGTTAAACTTCCAATTAAATAACATATAGGAGTTGTTTCCTTATTTTTAATTTTAGGATATATACAATTAACTTCATCGTTGTCGTTAACTAATATTTTGGTAATTAATTTTCTTTTAGGACTATAACTTGAATAATATGAATAATCGTATTTTAAATCTTCTCTAGCAATCAAAAAATAATAACTTTTAGTATCAGTATTATAACTTTCCTTTATATTAAAGTTATTTATAGTATAATTTATCTCATAATTACGAGGTCTTAAATAAACATATAAATATATAGAAAATAATATTAAAGTAAATATAACAAAATATATATACTTTTTCATTATTATTCTTCTCTTCCTTTATATTTTTTCTTTTCATCCATCATAAATGAAGACACTTTAGTTTCTATTTCATCCAAGGCTTTTTTATCTATTTTAGAAAAACAAATCACTTCTTTTACAGTATCTATTGTAACTTTTCCCCAAATTAAACCTTGATATATTTGCATATCATTGTATAAATCTGGAGTAATAGTGGACATGAATGCTCCCCATACCAATCTTTTCTGTCCTATTATAATTCTCTTGTTAGTAAGACAAAAAACAGCAGTTTGAAATATATATGCACCACCACTATTTTTCTGAGCAATAAAAGCATATAAAACTTTTTCATCTTCATCTAAATATTTTTGAACTATTTTTGAATGAGCCTTTGCTCTAAACCAAGATATAGTTAAAACATATTTTTTTTGAAATTCTTTAACATAATCATAAACTGTTTTCATTAAACCTCTCCTTAATCAATTATTGAATTATTTTTTAATAGTTTTTCTAATTTACTCTTATCAAGATTTCCATTTACTTTTTTTATTATTAAACCACCTTCTGTAATAATTGTATATGGCATTTCATTAGATACTAAAGAAGAATCTAATTTTTTTAAAGAAGTTATATCACTTTCAGTTAAACTTTCATAATTCATGTATAAAATCTTAATATTATTTTCTTTAGAAACATTATTTATTACTGACTTATAAGAATTTATTTCTTCTAAAGAATCTTTTCCAACTACTATAATATTAGTGTCTTCTGAATTAAATTTTGTTGAAAATTCCTGAATAGTAATATTCTCATAATCAATATCTTCCATCTTCATTTTAACTATATTAACAAAATCATTATCTTGAACTCCAGATCCGATATGAATTCCAACAAGTTCTTTATTTTTAACAAATAAGAATGTTGGAGTTCCAAAAGAAGAAAGAGACTCATCTAATTTTGAAATTGTTTTAATATTATCTTTTTTTAGATCTGCTGAATTTAAATAATACACTTCTATTTTTAAATCTGTTTTTACTTGTTCGATGCTAGATTGCATAAGTTGACAATGAGAACAATTAGGATTACCAATATATATAAAAGCAAAATCTTTACTTTTTAATAACTCTTTAAATTCTTTAAAATTAATTTTTTTAAAACCATGTGAAGAATTTGATGATAAAATTACACTTAATGCCATAAATAATACTGCTATCAAAACAATTAATATAGGATAATATTTTTTCATATACTACCTTCTTTCTATTTATATTTTACTATCAAAACAAGTATTAATCAATAAAAAGAAAGAAATAGTTACTCAACTATTTCAAAATCATTTTCTCTTATGTGTTTGATAAATTTATTTTTAAAATCATCAAGTTCTTCCTGAGTAAATGTCTTTTCAGAATTTCCTAAAGTATATTTTATTGTGTATGTTGTCTTATTATTTTTTTCGTATTTTCCTTTAAGAATTCTATTTATTACTAAAGAACTATCAAATTTATCTAATACTTTTTCTATTTCTTTATATTTTATATCTTTAGATACTATTATACTATAATCTAATTCCACAGTAGGATATTTATTAGGTTCTGAAAACTCTATTATTTTTTTATTTAGAGTTGAAAATATATCAAAGTTAATATCTATTACTACTGTACTATTTTTCTTACTTATATTATTTTTAAATGTTTTAATATTACCAATAGTTGTACCTTCAACATCCAATTCTAAAACATGACTATATAGATCATAATTAGAAATAATATTAAATAATACTTTTTTATTTAATTTTGATTTAATTAAATCAAATACTATTTTCTTTCCAAAAATGTAAGTATCTTCTGTTTTTTCTATATTATCTGTCAATAATACACATAAATGTCTTACATTTTCATTATTTTCAATAGTAGTTCCTAATTCAAATATATTAACTTTATCATAATTTTTTAAATTATTCTTGGTAATCTCTAATAATACGATTGCTAAATCATCTCTTAGTATATTATCTTCTTTTTTACCTTCTAAATAAACATTATCTTTATTTATATTTAATTTATTTAAGAAAGATGTTTTATACCAAAGATAACTATGTACTTCATTTAAATTAAATTTATTAGATAAATATTTTTTTATATCATATTCAAATCCATAAGTTTCGTTGTTATTGTTTATATTTAAATCTAATTTTAAAGGATACTTTTCAAAATTTTCATAACCATATATTCTTGATATCTCTTCTATAATATCAACATCTATAGATATATCTTTAGTAGATCTGTATGTTGGTGCTATAACTTTATAATTATCTTTTGTTGTTTCTACTTTAAAATCTAAAGACTCTAAAATATCTTCAACTACATTATCTTTTAATTCTATACCCATATATTTATTTAATTTATCTTTTCTTAGAATTACTTTATTAGGTTTCAATTCTTCTGGATATACATCTGTTATATTAGAACCAAAATCAATATTATTATCAACATCTTTAAGTAATTTTACAAATCTTTTGCATCCTATTATAGTCATATTTGGATCCAAAGACTTCTCATATCTTGCGCTGGCATCAGTACGTAAACCTAGTCTAGTAGCAGATTTTCTTATAGTTGTAGGTTCAAAATTAGCACTTTCAAGTATTATAGAACTTGTTTCTTCAGTAACTTCGCTATCTAATCCACCCATAATACCTGCAATAGCAAAATATTCATTATTTTTCTTTATCATTAAAGTTCCATTAGTTATTTTTCTTTCTACTCCATCTAATGTTGTAAATGTAGTATTGTTAGCACCTAATCCTACTTCTATATTTTTAACTTTACTTGAATCAAAAGCATGCATAGGCTGACCTAATTCAATCATTATATAATTTGTTAAATCAACTAGTAAAGAAATACTTCTTAAACCTGTATAAAATAAAGCTATTTTTATATCTACAGGAGTTACTTTTGCATTAATATTATCTATTTTTAAACTTGTATATCTAGGACACAAATCTTTATCTTTAACTTTAATATCTAAATCTCTCTTGTTATTAGGAACATCATATAAATCTAAAGGTAGTAATTTATGTTTTGTTATAGCTGCTATTTCTCTAGCTATTCCGTAATGACCCCATAAATCAGGTCGATTAGTTAAAGATTTGTTGTCTATTTCTACTATAATGTCATCTATTGGAAAATATTCTTTTATATCTTTTCCGACTTCATAATTATCAGGCAATATCATTATTCCTTCATGGTCACTACTTATTCCAAGTTCTCTTTCACTACATAGCATACCTTCTGATAATACTCCTGCAATCTCTTTTTCTTCAATAGTAAATCCTGATACCATACCACCGACATTAACTAATGGTACTTTAATACCTTTTCTTACATTAGGGGCTCCACATAAAATATTTACTATATTTTTGCCATTATTAACTTTTAATATATGATATTTATCTTTTTTAGGATGAGGATTACATTCCACTATTTCAGCAACTACTACACCTTTAACGTCTGTTCCTTTAACTTCTACTCCTTCAACTTCAGCAGTTCTTATAGTAAAAGTATCCCATATTTTATAGAAATCTATATCACTAGAATTTTTTATATATTTTTTTAATATATTACAAGATATTTTCATATAATCACCTACTCCTCATTAAACTTTTCTAAAACTCTTAAATCTCCCTGATTTAAGTATCTTATATCATTAATCTTATATTTCATCATAGCAAGTCTTGTAAGCCCTATACCAAAGGCAAATCCAGAATACTTATTAGAATCTACTCCACTTATTTCTAATACACTAGGATGAACCATTCCACACGGACATAATTCTACCCATCCTGAATTTTTGCAAGTAGTACATCCATCTCCATCACATATCATACAAGAACAATCTAGTTCGAAACCAGGTTCTACAAACGGGAAAAAACCAGATCTTAATCTAACTCTTATATCTTTATGAAATATTTCTTTTAACATACCTTCCATAACATATATTAAATTACTTATAGATATATTTTCGTCTATAACCATTCCTTCTAACTGAAAGAATGTGTTTTCATGTGAAGCATCTATATCTTCATTTCTAAATACTCTTCCAGGAGCACATATTCTAAGTGGTGCTCCATATTTTTCTATAGCTCTTACCTGACATGGAGACGTGTGAGTTCTTAATAGATCACCATTACTTAACCAATAAGTATCTGTCATATCTCTTGCAGGATGATTTTCAGGAATATTTAAAGCATTAAAATTATAATATTCCTTCTCCATTTCTGGTCCACCTACAATAATAAATCCCATTTTAGATAAAATATCTGTCACTTCTTTAGCCACAATAGTAACTGGATGTAAAGATCCAATAGATTCATCTACAGGCAAAGTTTCATCAAAAGATATTTCTTTAATATTTAAAGAATCTAGTTTTTCTTCTATCTTTTTTTCTAAATCTATTTTTATATTATTTAATAAACTACCTAATTCTTTTTTTTCTTCAACACTTTTATCTTTTAAAGAACTCATTAAATTAAATAATTCACTTTTCTTCCCTAAATATTTAGATTTAACATTAAGTAAATCTGCTTCTTTAATGACTGATTCTATATCTTTAATAGCATCAGATACTAATTTTTTTAAATTTTCTTTCATTTTATGTCCTCCTAATAAAAAATATTCTAAAACATGAGACGAAATATATCCGCGGTACCACCCATATTCTAGAATATTCTAGCTCTTATTTATTACGTTAACGTGTAAAACCCGAATAAACTCAAATAAGTGAACTTCATTAAATAAATTTCTTATAAATACTTTCAGCTTTGTATTTAATCTCTAAAAAGTTTTTATTTAACTACTATATTATTCTCTTCGTTTATTAAAAATTATCTGCCCTTAATTCCTGGAATGATTGTGGATGTTTACATACTGGACACAAATCTAAAGCATCTTTTCCATAATATACATGTCCACAATTTCTACATATCCATATAACTTCTTCATCTCTATGAAACACTATATTATTTTCAATATTACCTGCTAATTTAAGATATCTTTTTTCATGTTGTTCTTCTATTTTTGCTACTTGTTCAAAAAGATCAGCTATTTCAACAAAACCTTCTTCTTTAGCTTCTTTAGCAAAATCAGCATACATTCCAGTCCATTCATAATTTTCTCCACTAGCAGCATCCTTTAGATTTTCTAAAGTATTAGGAATATCTCCTCCATGTAATGCTTTAAACCAAAGTTTAGCATGTTCCTTTTCATTATTAGCAGTCTCTTCAAATATAGCCGCTACTTGTTCATAACCATCTTTTTTAGCTTTAGAAGCATAATAACTATATTTATTTCTAGCCTGACTTTCTCCAGCAAAAGCCTCCATTAAATTTTTTTCTGTTTTACTATCCTTTAATTCCATAATAACACTCCTTACTTATATAAGTATAACCTATAAACAATATTTTTTCAATTAGTTTTATAGGTTTTTTATTTTCAAAAAAACTGGTGTATACCAGTTAATTATGAGATTTTTTATATTCTCTTGTTAAAACAATTATTAAATCAGAATCAGTTATTCTATTTAAATAAACTCCATCTTCTTTTACTATTTCTTCTAATATTGCTAACTCCGAAGTAACTTCCTCTTTTTCATTAACTTTAGCTGATATATAATATTCTCTATTTTCATATGTAATTTTATCTATAATGGCATATTTATCATCATTTTCTAAAGTAATTAATAAATCCTTATCTATTTTCATTGTTTACCTCCTATATACATTTTAATAATACTCTATTTTTCTATTTGTTGCAATAACAAAAAAAAAGAATTAGTTAAACTAATTCAATCTTTACTGTTAAAGCATCGTCTCCGA
>CAYTXQ010000006.1:0-23602 GCA_964441535.1 uncultured Muribaculaceae bacterium | reverse complement strand
ATATTTGAACCAATATACAATGATGGAGGAGATACAATATTTTTATTAGATCAACTTGCTGATAAAAAGGAAGAAAATAGAGATCAAGATATGTTGATTTCTTTAAGAAGATCATTAAATAAAATAGAAGAAAGATCTAGAGAAATTTTAGTCGGTAGATTTATAATTGGAAAAACTCAAACTGAAATGGCCGAAGAAATAGGTATAAGTCAGGCACAAGTTTCTAGAATAGAAAAGACTGCTATGAATATGGTTAAAAGACTGATTAAATAAAAAGTTTACATAAATTTGACAAGAAAATAAAAATTTGATATAATTACAAAGTAATTTTAAGTGGCACATTATTCTAGTCAACTTAATTTTATTATGAAGGCGAGGCTAAAAATTCGCCAAAGAGCATACCGATGAAACGTTTGGTGTTTGCTTCTTACGCCCAGTTTGGGGTGAATGCTGAATATGAGACTTTTGGTTGTTGTGTAATGGCATACATAAATTTTCCAATAGTCGTTGAGACCTATCTTTGTTATAACTAATTAGAAAATTATAACGAACTAGGATTAAACCTACTTTGTGGTTAGCGCTATGAGTAGAGTAGCTTGTCTTGAGTGAATAATTTGGGATTATCTTATGATATGAAATGTTATTTGCAAAAGAGAATAAATAATAAAATAGTTGTGGGGAAAACTCCTAGGATGTCACACTGGTATAGGATTGCAGTGCGAACTAAGTGGTAATCAAGTCATGTATTTGGAAACAATACATTTATATCTTTAAAGGGGAACCGCAATTTGGTAACGAATTGTAGATATAAGGGAAACCCTACTTGACCTAAGTCGTAAAGTTTACTATATTGGTAGCCATTTATTTTTTTTGTCCTAATTTTCTGATATAATTAATATGGTGAAATAATTATATGAAAAATATTTTAAATGAAATTAAAAAATATCAGAAAAGTATTAAGATAAAAAGGAATAACTATAAATGGATATTTGAAATAATAATAATTACGATATTATTGACTTTATTTTTTTCATTCTTGGCTGAAATTTTAGTATCTAAAGTAAATATTATTTTAGGAATATTAATAGTAGTAATATTTATAGTATTTGGTATTATTTTCGATATGATAGGTGTTGCAGTTACTACTGCTTCCTTAGCACCATTTCATTCAATGAATTCTAGGAAAATAAAAGGAGCTAAAAGTGCTATAAATTTAATTCAAAATCAAGAAAAAGTCGCTTCTTTTTGTAATGATGTAGTAGGAGATATATGTGGAATAGTATCAGGTTCAGTAGGAATATTGATATCTTCTGTAATTTCAATTAATTATAACTATAATCTTTTTTATACAAATTTAATAGTTACTTCAGTAATTGCAGGTTTTACTATAGGTGGTAAAGCTTTAGGAAAAAGTATTGCAATGAATGAGAATGTAATGATAGTTTATAGAGCTTCTAAAGTAATTAACATATTTAAAAAATAGATTTTACATATAATTAATTAGGTGGTTAATATGAGACTTTCTGACTTACAAACAAAAGATATTATTAGTACTAAAGATGGAAGAAAAATAGGACGTATAGTAGATGCAGAAATAAATCAGAACGGTGTTATATTATTTTTTTTAGTTGAACCTAAAAAAATACTCAAGAGTATTACTATGGGAAATAAAGAAACAACTATGACTTTTGATCAGATAAATAAAATAGGAGAAGATGTAATATTAGTAGATTTATAATACGTTAATGTAGTATAATTCTTTTAGGTGAAACAGATGAATAAAAAAATATATATCTTATCAGTTGTGTTTTTAATAGTAGATCAAATTACTAAATCTATAGTAAATGTTACTATGGATGTGAATCAAACTATAAAAGTAATAAGAAACTTTTTTTATATTACAAATTTACATAACAGTGGTGCAGCCTGGGGTATTTTAAGTAACAGAATTACATTATTAATAATATTTACTATAATAGCTTTAATTATTATTTATAGATATATGTATACTTTTAAACCCAATACAAGAAATATACTTGCTTTTGGTTTATTAACTGGAGGAATTATTGGAAATTTAATTGATAGACTGTTTTTGAGTTATGTAAGAGACTTCTTTAGTTTTTATATATTTAATTATCCTTTTCCTGTATTTAATGTAAGTGATATGTGTACAGTAGCAGGAGTAGTTCTTCTTATATTTAGTATATTAAAAGGAGATGATAAAATTGAAAAATCTAAAAGTAGAAAATAATTATGGTATTAGATTAGATAAATTTTTGAGTGAATATAAAGAGTTGGATTTAAGTAGATCTCTTATTTCCAAGATGATAGATGATGAATTTATATTAGTTAACGATAAAAAAGTTAAATCTAATTATACAGTAAAAGAAAATGATAATATTTTAATAAAAGATAATTACTTAAAAGACATGGATGTTGAACCTCAAAAAATGAATTTAAACATTGTGTATGAAGATGATGATATTATAGTTATAGATAAACCAAGTGGTTTAGTAGTTCATCCTGGAAGTGGTAATTATTCAAATACTCTAGTAAATGGTCTTATGTATCATACAGATGAATTAAGTGATATTAACGGAGAATTAAGGCCAGGAATAGTTCATAGAATAGACAAGGATACATCAGGTTTAATGCTTGTAACTAAAACTAACAAGGCTCATGAAATACTATCAGATGATTTTAAAAATAAAAAAGTAAAAAGAGAATATGTTGCTTTAGTTGATGGAGTTTTTCCTCATGCTTCTGCAACTATAGATGCCCCTATAGGAAGAGATACTTCTGATAGAAAAAAAATGACAGTAACCAGTAATAATTCTAAAAAAGCTATTACTAATCTTAAAGTTATTGAAAGATATAAAGATTATACTTTATTAAGTCTTATACTTGAAACTGGTAGAACTCATCAAATAAGAGTTCATATGTCTTATATAGGTTATCCGGTACATAATGATCCAGTGTATGGAAATAAATTAAGTGATTCATTTGGTCAATTCTTACATTCAGCTAAAATAACTTTTATACATCCTACAAGTAAGAAAGAAATGACATTTAGTTCTCCTTTACCTAAAGAATTTCAAGTTTTTCTCGAAAAAATAGACAAATAATATGAATTTGACAAAACTCTTAAAAAGCAATAAAATTGGTTTATGATAAGGAGTCTTTTATGAAAAAATCTAAAAGAAAAGGTTTTACGTTAATAGAATTATTGGTAGTTATAATTATATTAGCTATATTAATAATTATAGCAGTGGCAAGTGTAATAGTAATTTTAAATAGAACGAAAAAAAACACTTATGTAATAGAAGCAAATCAAATAGTAGGGGCAGTTAAAGATAAAGCAGTAACAGATGAAAGTATATTACCAAAAAATAGTGAAGTAGCAAAATATATATTATTAAGTGATATAGAATTACAAAGCGGAACAGGTACAAAGTCATCATATAGTAATGCATATAATGAAAGTAGTTATGTAAAGATAGAAAAAGGAACAGTATCGGGAGTATATAAATATTCAATATGTTTAGTAGATAATAAAGGAAATGGAATAGAAGAAACAAATATAGATGATGTAACTAGATCAAGTATAACAACAGAAGTAGAATGTAATTCATATCATGATGGAAATGATGTAAATACATCAATACTATTACATGGAGAAGATTTTACTGATAGTAGTTTATCTAATAATAGTATAATAAACCATAATGTAACAGTTAGCACTACTAAAAGTAAGTTTGGTAATTCTTCTTTCTATTTTAGTGCTTTAAATTCTTTTTTAGATATTACAAGTGATAATTTACCAGATGGTGATTCACAATTTACAGTGGATATGTGGATAAATATTTATTCAGATGGTAGTAATGCTTTAGTTAGTATATCTCCTTTAGGAAGTCAATCAAATCCTAATGAAGGAGGAACCTTATTTATAAATCCTAGTATTGGAATTACTTCTGGTAATGTGTCATATTATGCTTCTGAATCTTTGATTTATAAAGAAATGACTACTTCAAAATATGTTTGGCATCATATAGCTTTAGTATACGATGGAACAATATTAAAAGTGTATATTGATGGAGTTGCATTAAATAGTACTTATACATATAATTTTACAAATTTACAATGGAGAACTAGAACATTTATAGGAGCAAATTCTATATATGACTATGGTTCTAATTTCTTTTGGGGATACATAGATGAGATAAGAATATCAAACATTGCTAGATGGACAAGTAATTTTACTCCTCCGACTAGAGCATATAGTTAACTTTTATTAAAAATACTTGACAACATCTTTATAAAGTAATATTATTAACAAGTCGAGTGTTTTATAAAGAGAAATTAGAACACATTTACTTAAAGAACCTTATTAGTTCTAAATACATAATTTTAGTACAACAATAGCACATAAATAAATATATATTTAGCGCTATTTTTTCTTTGTTGAAACACAAGATAAGAAGGAGGTATTTAATATTTTATCATTACATGAAAGAAATTTAGAAAAAGAAAGACTTGATAAAACAATTAATGTTATTAGAGATAAACTCTCTATTATGGGTAGTGATTTACTTGCTAGAGAAGAAAAAGCAACAGAATTTAAACGTTATATCTGGGATAATCAAAGTGATTTAGATCCTCAAGAAATGAAATCATTAATGGTTCAAAGTGAACAGGAAGCATATGACTTGAGTATTAAAGCAGAATATTTTAAGAAACTTTATAAAATTCAAAATAATCCTTATTTTGGATCAGTAATATTTAAAGAAGATTCTTTAGAAGATGAAAATGTATATATCGGAATTACATATTTGGATAATGATAAAGAACATTTAATTTATGACTGGAGAAGTCCTATATGTAGTTTATTTTATGATTATGAATTAGGACTTTGTGAATATGATTCTCCAGGTGGAATTATAAAAGGTGAATTAAAAAGAAAAAGACAATATAAAATAGAAGCTAGTAAAATTATAAATATATTTGATACAAGTATTAATATTGATGATGATTTATTACAAGAAGTATTAGCTAGTGAATCTAGTGAAAAAATGAAAAATATAGTAAATACTATTCAGCAAGAGCAAAATAAAATAATAAGAAATGTTGAAGATAAAAATTTATTTGTTCAAGGTATAGCAGGAAGTGGTAAGACTTCAGTGGCACTTCATAGAATAGCTTTTCTTTTATATAAAATTAAAAACTTAACATCAAAAAATATATTAATAATATCACCTAATCAAGTATTTACTGAGTATATATCTCAAGTTCTTCCAGAACTTGGTGAAGAAAACACTTTACAGACTACATTTCATGATTTTTTAAATTCAAAAATTAGAGAATATAGAAAAGTAGAAACTTTTGTAGATTTTATAGCAAGATATTATAAATACGAAGAAACTAATTCAGAATTAGTCAAGTATAAACAGAGTGATGAAATAATAGATGATATTAATGAATATTTAAATGATATTGTTAATAATGCAAGTTTTATTAGAGATATTACTTTTAGTAAGGTGTATGACTATACAAAAGAGGAATTAAATAATATGCTGCATTATAAATATAGTAAATTCCCATTATTTTTGAGGATTAAGGAAATAGCAACTAAACTTAGTTATGAAGTTACTCGTGGAAATAAAGGTAAAATATTATCTTATCAAAAATTATTAAAAGATAACTTAAATATAAAATTAGATATTAAAAAAATATATTATGAATTTTTTAAAAGTAAATATTCTAAAGTAAAAGTTAATGAAAAAGATTTAAATAAATTAATTCTTTTAAATAAAAAAATTAATTATGAAGATGCATCTTTATTTGTTTATGTAAAAGGAATATTAGAAGGATTTGATTACGATAAATTAATAGAACAGGTAGTAGTAGATGAAGCTCAAGATTATCCAAAAATTCAATATATAATACTATCTAAAATATTTAGAAAAGCAGGATATACAATATTAGGAGATATTAATCAAACTATTAATCCTTATTATAAGTATAATAGTTTAAATGATTTACAAGATTTATTTAATGGAAAGAATAAATATCTAGAATTAAATAAAACATATCGTTCAAGTAAAGAAATAATAGATTATGCAAATAAAATATTAGATTTGAAATATGTAAGTGCAATAAGAAAAGAAAATTCTAAACCAATATTATTTAGAAAAGAAGAAAATTTAAAAGAACAGTTATTAAATGATATAAATTTATTAAGACAAAATTATAAATCAATAGCTATAATAACTAAAGATGATAAGGAAGCATATAAATTATATAGTTTATTAAAAAATGATATTCAAATAACTCTAGTAGATAATAATAGTACTACTTTTAAAAAAGAAATTATAATAATATCATCATATATGTCAAAGGGTTTGGAATTTGATTCAGTAATAGTCTATAACACTGTAAATAATGATTATAAAGAAAATGAAAAATATTTATATTATGTATCATGTACTAGAGCACAACATGAAATGATAATATATAATAATAAAATTAATTAAAATATTGTTAAATAAAAACCTCTTTATGTTATAATTAACAAAGAGGTTTTATTGTGAGTAAAGTAGTAAATGAAATAAAGTTAACAGAGAAAGTTACAATGGAAAAAATTTATAATAAGGAGACTGATTCTTTTGATAGAAATATTGTTCTACCTAAAATTCATATTAAAGATTGATCTGATCAGGTTAATATTGTAACAGCAGGATGTTTTAAGACAGGTGTTAGAGCGTTAACTTTGAAAAAATAATATTTGTAATTTTATTGATAATGATAGGAGTTTTTCTATGAAAAGAAAAATAAAAAGGGATTTACATTAATAGAACTATTAGCAGTAATAGTAATACTAGCAATATTAATATTACTTGCAACACCAGCAGTAGTAGGATTAATGAATAAAGCAAAGTTTAATGCCTTTAAACTTGAATTAAGATCAATAGAAGAAATAGCGAAGACAGCATATACCGTTAACAAAGATGAAGCATCAGAAACATTCCCGTCTTACTATATGAATTGTTATACATTAGAATGGTTAAAAGAAAATGGATATACAGATAAAAATTTTAAAAATCCAGGATGTATATTTATTGATAATGAGGGACAAATAACATATTTATTCTATAATGATGGAAATTATAGAACCTATGTTGGGTCTTTCTATTTAGATGATATCGAATATCAAGATTTTATAAATAATTTTCAGCCAGATGCTATAGCGAATTATAATAGTGCAGTAAATAATATAACAGAAACAAAAGATATGTGTACTGCTACATATGAATTTCTGACAAACAATTAAAATTTAATTATAAGCAAATTCTCTTGCTTATTTTCTTTTTTTGTAGTATTATTTGTTAGTGTCTAAAAAAGGGGAAGTAACCATGGAAAAGATAATAAATATAGCAGTTGTAGCGCATGTTGATGCAGGAAAAAGTACTTTAGTTGATGCATTATTAAAACAAAATGGAGTTTTTAGAGATAATGAAGTTATAGTAGATTGCATAATGGACAGTAATACTATTGAAAGAGAAAGAGGTATTACTATTACTGCTAAAAACTGTTCTATAAGATATAAAGATTATAAAATAAATATAGTAGATACTCCAGGTCATGCTGATTTTTCAAGTGAAATTGAAAGAGTAATTAAAACTGTTGATACAGTTGTTCTTTTAGTTGACTCTGCTGAAGGAGTAATGCCTCAAACAAGATTTGTTTTAAGAGAAGCTTTAAAAAATAAATTAAAACCAATATTATTTATTAATAAAATAGATAAAAAAGATGCAAGAGTAGTAGAAGTAGTTGATATGACCTTTGAATTATTCCTAGAATTAGGTGCTACTGACGAACAATTAGATTTTCCTATTATATATGGAATAGCAAAAGAAGGAATAGCTAAATATGAGATAAATGATGTAAGTGATAATATTTCTCCATTACTTGAAACTATAATTAATAATGTAGAACCATTTAAAGGTAGTTTAGAAGATAATTTACAATGTCAAATATCATCTTTAGCATATGATGATTATATTGGTAGATTAGGTATAGGAAGAGTTAATAAAGGTAAATTAAAAAGTGGAGAAATAGTTACTCTAATAAAAAATGATGGAAGTACTAGTGATTTTAGAATTTCAAAATTATATATTAATGAAGGAATTAAAAAGGTAGAAAAAGATGAAGCATATTATGGAGATATTGTTATTGTAGCAGGATGTCCTTCAATATCTATAGGGGACACTATATGTGAAAAAGGTATTATAGATCCACTTCCACCAATTGAAATAGAAAAACCTACTTTAAGTATGAATTTTTTAGTTAATTCATCTCCTTTTGCTGGACGTAGTGGTAAATTTTTAACTAATAGACATATAAGAGATAGATTATATAAAGAATTAGAAACTAATGTTGGTTTAGAAGTAGAAGATTTAGAAAGTCAGGATGGATTTAAAGTATCAGGTAGAGGAGAACTTCATTTATCAATACTATTAGAAAACATGAGAAGAGAAGGATATGAACTATCTGTATCTAAACCTCAAGTTATTTTTAAAGAAATAGATGATAAAAAGTGTGAACCACATGAAAAAGTAATAATTACTTTACCAAATGATTATGCTGGTACTATTATTAGTGATTTAACTGATAGAAAAGCCATTATAGAATCTGTTTCATCAATGGAAGATAGTTATACTAGATTAGAATTTAGTGCTCCCACTAGAAGTTTAATAGGTTATAGAGGTACTTTTGTAACCAATACTAAAGGTGAAGGTATAATGGTAAGAAGTTTTGATTCTTATAAACCATATGCTGGAGAAATATCAGGACGTAAAAATGGTGTACTAGTCTCTATGGTAAATGGTACCACTTTTGGATATTCTTTATTTAATTTAACTGATAGAGGTACTATGATAGTTAATTCTTCTGAAGAAGTTTATTCAGGTATGATAATAGGGATAAATAATAGAGATAATGATTTAAATGTTAATCCATGTAAAAATAAAGAATTAACTAATACAAGAAGTTCTCATGCAGATGAAGCAATAACTTTAAATAAAGCTAAAACATTCACTTTAGAAGAAGCTTTAGAATTTATAGAAGAAGATGAATATGTAGAAGTAACTCCTACTGAAATAAGATTAAGAAAGAAAATTCTAGATGAAAAAGAAAGATATAGACAAAATAGAAATTAGATAAGTTTTACTTGTCTTTTTTTGTTAATATAATAAAACGCTTGTCAAGAATATGGTTTTTTGTTATAATAATTAACAATGATAGGAGTTTTTCTATGAAAAGAAATAAAAAGGGATTTACATTAATAGAACTATTAGCAGTAATAGTAATACTAGCAATATTAATATTACTTGCAACACCAGCAGTAGTAGGATTAATGAATAAAGCAAAGTTTAATGCCTTTAAACTTGAATTAAGATCAATAGAAGAAATAGCGAAGACAGCATATACCGTTAACAAAGATGAAGCATCAGAAACATTCCCGTCTTACTATATGAATTGTTATACATTAGAATGGTTAAAAGAAAACGGATATACAGATAAAAATTTTGAAAACCCTGGAATGGTATTAATTGGTATTGAAGGAAGCGAAATTTATACTACTGTAATTTATAGTGATGGAAATTATTTTTTTACTAGT
The DNA here is from genome assembly GCA_964441535.1 of uncultured Muribaculaceae bacterium. Taxonomy (GTDB): domain Bacteria; phylum Bacillota_I; class Bacilli_A; order RF39; family UBA660; genus CAYNLX01. Next base: position 13,926 of record CAYTXQ010000006.1, on the reverse strand, counting down.
GATATATCATATTTAGAAGATATAAATAACTATCAAGATTATTTAGATTATGAAGAAGATACTGATTCAGAAGGAGGTTACAATTATTATAAAGATCAAGTTTCTGATACTAAAGATATGTGCGATGTTTATAAAGAACTTATTCCCTGAAGAATAAGGTTTAAATAATAAAAGATAAATAATAATTAAAATTTAAGACAATTAATGTGTCTTGTTTTTTTAATTAAATACTAAAACTATATTATGTTATAATTATTTTAAGAGGTGATAATATGTATGCTGAAGTATTAGTTGAATATGGTAATAAATCTTTAGATAAGACTTTTACATATATAGTGCCCTCATCTTTAAAATTAAAAAAAGGTATGAAAGTGTTAGTGCCTTTTGGTAATAAAACTATAAATGGTTTTGTTATTAATTTATTAAATGAAACTACTATAGATTATGAGTTAAAAAGCATTGTTAGTATAGTAAGTGAATCTCTTATATTAAATGAAGAGATGTTAAATTTAGGAAATTATATAAAAGAAAAAACTTTATGTTCTTTAATTACTGCATATCAGACTATGTTGCCTAGCAGTTTAAAAGTAAAAACTAATAATAAAAATTATGAATTGTTTGATTCTTATATTGTTCTAAATAATAATATGGATTATGTAGATAGATATATTTTAGATAATAAGAAAAATAAGAAACAAGTAGAGTTATTGAAATTATTAAAAATAAAAGAAAAAATATTAAAAAAAGATATTAATTGTAATAGTTTAAAAATACTTTTGGAAAAAGGATTAGTAAATGAATTAAAAGAAAAAAAATATCGTATAAATAATAATAATTTAAAATTTGATGTAATAAATAAATTAACTTTAGAACAGCAAAAAGTAGTAGATAATATAATTTTAAATAAAGAACAAATTTATTTACTTCATGGAGTAACTGGATCAGGTAAAACAGAAGTGTATCTTAATTTAATTAGTAAAGTTATTGATGGTGGTAAGACTGCTATAATGTTAGTACCTGAAATAAGTTTAACTACTCAAATAGCTAGAAGATTTTATGGCATATTTGGAGATAAAGTTGCTATATTTCATAGTTCTTTATCCGAAGGAGAAAAACATGATGAATATCAGAAGATACTAAGAAAAGAAGTATCAGTAGTAGTTGGAACTCGTAGCGCAATATTTACTCCTTTATCTAATTTAGGAATTATTATAATAGATGAGGAACATTCAGAGAACTATAAACAGGATAATAATCCTAGATATCATGCAATAGATATGGCTTTATTTAGAAGCAAGTATAATAATATACCTCTTGTATTGGGAAGTGCTACTCCTACATTAGAAAGTATGGCAAGAGCCAAAAAGGGAATATATAAATTATTAACATTACCTAATAGAATAGGAGAAGCTAAATTACCGATAGTTAAATTAATAGATATGCAGCCTGAAATGAAAAAAGGGAATTTAATATTCAGTGGCGAACTGATAGATAAAGTAAAAGAGAAATTAAATTTGAATGAACAAGTAATTATTTTATTAAATAGAAGAGGATATTCTACAATTATTACTTGTCAAAGTTGTGGTTATACTTATAAATGCCCTCATTGTGATATTTCCTTAACTTATCATAAGACATCTAATAATTTAAGATGTCATTATTGCGGATATACAATATTTAAGTCTGATATATGTCCAAAATGTAAAGAAAAATCAATGAATTTTTTAGGATGTGGTACTGAAAAACTAGAATTAGAATTGCAGAAAAAAGTTTCTGAAGCTAAAATAATAAGAATGGATATGGATACTACTTCAAATAAAGGAAGCCATGAAAGAATAATTAATGATTTTAGTGAAGGGAAATATAATATTTTATTAGGTACACAAATGATAAGTAAAGGATTTGATTTTCCTAAAGTTACTTTAGTTGGAGTAATAAATGCTGATCAATCTTTAAATATTCCTGATTATAAGAGTCATGAAAGAACTTTTGAGTTGTTAAGTCAGGTATCTGGTAGAGCAGGGAGGAGTACTCTTAAAGGAGAAGTTCTAATACAAACATTTAATCCTGATAATTATGCTTTACAATGTGTAAGAAATAATGATTATGAGTCTTTTTATAATTATGAAATGAATTTAAGAAAGAAATTGTCATATCCTCCTTACTATTATTTATGTAGTGTTAAAATAGTTAGTAATTCATTTGATGAAGCAGGTTCTGAATCTAAAAAAGTTAAAGAATACTTAAAACAGAATTTGAGTGAAGAAACAATTATATTGGGTCCTACAATTGCAAATATTTTGAAAATAAATAATATATATAGATTTCAAATAATAATTAAATATAAAAAAGATGAAAGACTATATTCTTCTTTAAAAGATTTAGATAAAATTTATATGACTAATAAAAAAGTAAATTTAGAATTTGATTTTAATCCGAGTAAGATATAATTATTTATAAAAATTTATATTGACACAAGAACAAGTGTTCGATAAAATAATTATATAAGAGAGGAAAATTTATTATGAAAAATGAAATAATAATATTCGAAAATATAAAATTAGAAGTGAATTTAAATGATGAAACTGTTTGGTTAACTCAAAAACAGATGGCAGAATTATATGAAAAGGATGAAAACACAATAAATGAACATATAAATAATATATAAGAGAATTAGACAGAAAAACTTCTACTGGAATTTCCGGTAAAAGTACTGGAGGACGTAAACCATTAATACATTCTTTAGATGTTATAATTTCAGTGGGTTATCGTGTTAAATCAAAAAGAGGTACAGAATTTAGAGTGTGGGCTAATAGAGTATTAAAGGAATATTTAGTATTATAAAATTTTAAATAATAATTTTCTTTTATAAGAAACGGAGTTGATTTTAATGACAAAATTGCAAGTATTAGAATATGAAATAAATACTAAAATTATTAATAATGAAGATTTTGTATCATTGACTGACATTGCTAAAAAGGTTAATGCAGAATTCCCTAGGTTTGTAGTTCAGAACTGGATGAGGAATAAAGACACGATTGATTTTATTGGACTATGGGAAATTATATATAATCCAAACTTTAACCGTGTTGAATTCGAGGCGGTTAAATTACAATATGGTTATAATAGATTTGTTATGTCGCCTACAAAGTGGATTGAGAATACTAATGCAATCGGATTTATAACAAAAGCAGGTAAATATAATGGGGGAACATATGCTCATATTGATATTGCTTTAGAATTTGCCTCATGGATAAGTCCTGAATTTAAGTTATACATTTATACAGAATTTAAAAGATTAAAAACAATTCAAGAAAAACAATTAGGTTGGAATTTAAAAAGAACATTATCAAAAATCAATTATAATATTCATACCGATGCAATAAAAAATAATTTAATACCAAAAAAAGTAACTAGGAATCAAACAGATATAATATATGCAAATGAAGCAGATGTAATTAATATTGCATTATTTGGTATTACTGCTAAAGAATGGAAAATAAAAAATATTAGTAAAGAAGCGAATATAAGGGATTATGCTAATGTAGCAGAATTAGTTTGTTTAGTTAATTTAGAAAATTTAAATTCAGTTTATATAAATGAAGGAATTAATCAAAAAGATAGATTAATAAAATTAAATCAAATAGCAATTCATCAAATGAAATTATTAACAAAAGATATTAGAATACAAGAATTAGAAAATATATCTAAGGTAGAATTAATAGAAAACAAATTAAATAGTTAAGTCATTATGAATTAATGTACTAATAGCAGAATCTAATCCTAAAGAAAAGGAATCAATTATATATTTAATTTTGAATTTTTTAAATAGAAAGTAAGGTATAATATGAAAAATATAAAAATAATTTTTATGGGTACTCCAGAATTTGCAGTTCCTATATTAAAAAGTCTAATAGAAAATTATAATATAGTTTTAGTTGTAAGTCAGCCTGATAAAAAAATAGGTAGAAAACAAATATTAACTTCAACTCCAATAAAAGAAATTGCTATAAAAAATAATATTGAGGTATTTCAACCTGAAAAGATAAGAGAAAATTATCAAAAAATTATAGATTTGAATCCAGATATAATAATTACCTGTGCTTATGGTCAAATAATCCCTAAAGAAATATTGAATTGTCCTAAATTAGGATGTATTAATGTTCATGCTTCCTTACTACCTAAATTAAGAGGAGGAGCTCCATTGCATCATGCTATTATTGATGGATATAAAGAAACTGGTATTACTATTATGTACATGGATGAACAAATGGATACTGGAGACATAATTAATAAAAAAAGTATAGAGATATCAAATACTGATACAGTAGGATCTATACATGATAAATTAATGATTTTAGGTAGAGATCTTTTGTTAGAAACTTTACCTAGTATAATTGAAGGAAATAATAGTAGAACTAAACAAAATAATGAGGAAGCTACATATGCTTATAATATTAAAAGAGAGGAAGAGCATATAGATTTTAACAAAACTGTAGATGAAATAGATAGATTAATAAGAGGTCTTAATCCATGGCCTTTAGCAAATATAATTATAAATGATGAAGAAATTAAAATTATAGAATGTCTTCCAGAAAAAATAGAATCTAAAGATTTACCAGGTACTATAGTTAATGTTTCTAAAGATTCGTTTTCTATTAAGGCTAAAGATGGTATAGTTAAAGTAATAAAGATTAAACCTTTTGGAAAATCAGTAATGTTAGTTAGTGATTATTTGAATGGAATAAAAAAAGACAATTTATTAAATAAAGTATGTGAGTAGGAGATTTATGGAAAATAAATTTTATGGTTTAAATAGAAAGAACAATATATCCTGGGATCAATATTTTATGGGAGTAGCAAAATTATCAGCTATGAGAAGTAAGGATCCTAATACTCAAGTGGGAGCTTGTATTGTTAGTAATGATAATAGATTATTATCAACTGGTTATAACGGAGCTCCAAGAGGCTATGAAGATGAAAATTTTCCCTGGAGTAGAGAAGGAAATAAATTAGACACTAAATATTTTTATGTAGTTCATGCCGAAAGAAACGCAATATTAAATTTTATAGGTATAGGTAGAGAATTAGAAGATGCTAAAATATATGTTGATTTATTTCCATGTAACGAATGTGCAAAAGAAATTATACAATGTGGAATAAAAGAAGTGGTATATATACATGATAAATATTCTAATACAGAAGAAGTAATAGCAGCTAAAAGACTATTTGATACTTGTGGAGTAAAATACAGAAATTTAAGTAAAGAAAATCAAATAACTTTAACTTTAAAAACAAAATAAAAAATAGTGAATTTTTCACTAATTTTCTTTAGTAGTAATAATAAGTTTTTTTGTTAAAGATTCTGTTTTATTGTTTTTACAAAGAGTATAATTTTTTAAATCTTCTAATTTAACTAAATATTTAGTATTGTTTTTAGGATTTGTTCTATTACTAGGATAAGCAAATGCTATTCTTTTAGTAAATGGAAAAGTATTAATAATTATATAATCTTGTTTTATTTTTCTTTTATTATTATCTATAAAATAACCTGCATTTTCACAATATATTTCATAAACATCCAAACTTTCTCTTGTTGAAGTTTTTTCTATATCTTTTATTAAAAGATTTAATAAATCTAAATCAACAGAAAAATTAAATATTGAATGAGCACTTTCATTAAAAATATTATCTTCGTGTAATTTTATGTGATTTTCTATTTCTTTTTCCGATAATCTATGCCATTTTTTAAAACTTGGTAACATTAGGTAATATTGATATGCTAATTCTTTTTCACCTAAACTATGAAAGAAATATGCAATATAATTAATATTATTTTCAACCACATTTTTTCTATTATCATATTTTATAATTTCGTCAAACATCATTTTTGCTATCTCTTTATCGCCACATAAATATTCTATTTCTCCTAGTATAATTTTATGATGATTATAAAATAATTTAAATTGGGAGCAAATTCTGTCACAATTATATAAAATAAATTTAGCTTCTGTATATTGACCAAAATTAAATAATAATTTAGCTTTTTCATATAATACAAAATAATTATTTGGATTTATAGATAAGGCACAATTAATTTCTCTTAAAGCATTATCAAAGTCATTATTTCTCATATAACATTTACCTTTTTCAATAAAAGGATCAATATTATTGCAATCCATTTCTTTACATTTTTCAAAAATTTCTAGAGCTTCATCAAATTTATTTTGAAAAGATAAAACTTTTGCCATAGTTAATAAAGCTTCATAATTATTATCTAATTTTAAACATTTGTCTACATATTCATATGAAATGTCAAATCTTCTTCTATCTAAATATAATTTACCTAAAAATAGATATGCTTTTTGTAAAATGTATTTATTTTTTGATTTTAAAGCTTTTAAAAAATATTTTTCAGATTTAATTTTGTCAATATATTTTTCATTTACAAATAATTTAATTCCTTCTTCAAGAGTTTCTTTAAAAGGATCTAGATTTATATCAAATTCATTTTGTAAATTTGATTCTTTACTATCCTGAACTGTGATATTATTTTCAGATTCACTTTCTTTAATCGGTATAGGATCAATGTGTGTTTTATAAATATTGTAGCAAACTAGTTCATCATAATTAACTGAACTCAAATCATATTCGCCATTAGTATATGCGTAAACAAATTTATATATTTTATTTGACTTTTTATCCTTTATTATAAAGTCTTCAGATATTTTACCTGTTTTATCAAATAAACTTATAATATAAATTAAACAATCTCTCTTTATCGAATTTGTTCTATTAAGTTTGGTTGAACTTTCCTTTGAAAGTTTAGCGAGTAAACAATTACTTTTAAATTCTCTAATTGAAACCTTCATAGAATTAAAACGAAAAATTACATTATCATTATTAAAATTATTTGACAATATTTCTTTTTTTAATTCATTTATCTTATCATTAGCTTTTTCTTCATCAGTTTTAGAATTTTCTATTCTAATTTCTTCTAATATTTTTAATTGGTTTTCTAATTTTTCTTCAATTTTTCCTATTAGAAAATGAATTTTACTATATCTAATATTTAATTTTTTTGAAATTTCTTTACAAGATAATCCTTTTTTATTTAAATCATAAGGATACATAAGCAAATATAATTTCTTTTCTGTATCTTCTAAAATAAAAAACGCATCATTAACATCATCTTTATTATATCTAGAAAAATGTGTATAAATTGTTTCCATAAAATCTCCCTTTTGTAAACTGTTGTATATCATATCATACTTTAAAAATGAATTCAAATAAAAAAACCACAAAGTGGTTTCATATCTATCTGGTGTCCTGGGAGAGATTCGAACCCCCGACCGATGCCTTAGAAGGGCATTGCTCTATCCAGCTGAGCTACCAGGACATGAGATAATTATATACTAGAATTGATTAATTTTCAAGATTTTTTATAGTTTGTTCTGCTATTTTTTCTTTATTTACAAAAAACACTATGTTTTCTATATTATAATTATCTTTTACAGATAGAGAAATAGTATATTTTACTTCTTCTAATATTTCTTTTTCATTAAAATTTTCCAATAAAAATTCATTAAATGAAAGATCAATTTCATTTTCTTTTATTTCATAATCTAATAGTTCAGCATTACTTTTTAAGTAACTCATAAGATTACCTTCTAAAGATAGAGAACTTTTTAATTCATCAATAATTATTTCTATTTTTTCCTTTTTATCATTATTTAATAATGTTACAGGAACATAATAATAGTTATCATTATATTTACTTACAAAATACACAATGGTACTAGTAACTTCCTTATAACTATTAATATTATATACTTTATTTATTCCATAAGATCTGTCTAAAGTTAATGGAAGTATTTCATTACTATGTGGAAGACTTAATAATCTTTCTCCTTCTACAAAAATCATAATTTTATCTACACCTTTTATTGATGTTAAAGAAAATACAATAGCTTCAATCATTTTTTCTTCATATTTTTCATTTATATTTAGTAATTCTTTTGAAAAGTTTATTTTTAATATTTTTTCATTTATGGATATGTCTATTATCTTAGTGTCTTCCGGTATTATCTGTTTAAATCCATTTGGTATATAATCAGTTTTATCGCTATTAATGGTTAATATAGATATTATTTCTTTGGCTAATTCTATTGTTTCTTTATTATTAAGTAATACATTAGCCATAGCTATATACTCTTTATTATCCATAAGAAAAACATAATTTTTATTATTTTCAGTATATTCAGTTTTTATAGGAAAACTATATTTAGCTTCATTTTGTGGAAATATGTATATTATGCCTGCCACTATTAAAGTTAAAATTATTATTGTCATTCTTCTTTTTAATAATTTTTTAATCATAAACACCATCCGTTAAAATATATGAAAACTTTACTTTTTATATGATTTCTGTTAATATATGTAATTAATCAAAGGGGATTTTAATAATGAAAAGTATTGAAAAGAAAGATTTTAATCAGTTATTAAAGGTGTCTAAATATACAAATGAAGTAAGATTTTATAATGGTAATTATTTAATTAAAAAATGTGGAAATAATTTAGAGTTTTTAAACTATTTAAAAGAAATTAAAATACCTGGAATTAATAATCCTATAGAAATAGTAGAGATATACGAAGATGGAGTCTTCCAAAATTATGCAATAATTAGTAAGTTTTTAAATGAGTATATTACATTAGAATTTATTGAGAAATTTAATTTCTCAACTGAAGATATGCTAAGAGTGGTTTTATCAGCTCTTAGAATAATAAAAGAAAGTAATAAGCAGGGTTTATTTATATATGATATACATAGCGGAAATTTAATGGTAAATGCTATTGGAGATATACAATTTATGGATTTTGATACATCTTTTATAATAAGAGATAATCGTATTTTTTATGACCAAAGTTATGCTTTTAGGGAAATGAAATCTTATCAAATCGTCAAAAAATATTTTAATAGAAAAGAAAGTTATAACAATATATCTGAAATTAGAAAAAATTTAATTTTACAAGAAAAGCATTATTTTTTAGAAATGATATTAATTTATTTATATGAAAAAGGTTATACAAAATACGCGGATTTAAGATTAATGCCATATATTGTAAAAGATTTAAAATTGCCTAAAATACCTGCTAGTATATTAACAGATATTTATTCTGCGCAAGCGATAGCTTCTCATGATTATTTAGAAGGAATATTTGAAGAATTATTAAAAGAAGGCTATGAGCTAAAAAGGGTAAAAAAATAAGTCGGAAAATCCGACTTTTATAATTTTATTTCCCCTAACTTTAGCAGTTCTACAACTGCTGCTGCTCTTCCTTTTACTCCTAATTTTTGAATTGCGTTAGATATATGATTGCGTACAGTTTTTTCACTTATATTTAAAATAGAGCTTATCTCTTTTGTAGTCTTGTTTAAAACTAGTAACTCAAAAACTTCTTTTTCTCTTAATGTTAAGATATTTTTTTTCATTACTGACCTCACTTTCTAAGTCTTTATACTTTTATTACTCATATTATTTTATGTGTAACTACTTATATAAGTGAAGCGTTATGCCTAAAAAAGACTTAACTTTGAAATTTAACAGTAATGTACATCTGATTTTTATATTGAGACTGTACAGTTTTGATAATAGAGTTTGCTAAAGTTTCATTATGTTCTTTAGCAGCTACTACAATGCTTATTTGATTTCCTTTTATTTTTACGAAACTTTTTAAATTATGTTTTTCTTGAATAAGCTTAACCAGAGTTTCTTCTTTTCCTTTATTAAGATTTAATTCTTTTAGAGTTTCATAAGCTGTATTTTTTTCTTCAACAGTTTTATTTTCATCTAATAATACTTCTTGTAATGCATTCATTTCCTGTACCATGGCTTCATCTTTTTCAACTTCTAAAGCAGCTAAAACATCACTTTCATATATTTCACTAACTGATTCAGTTTTTTTATTAGTAGTTAATTCTTCTAAAACATCATTAGACATAGTTAAATAATATACACACAGTACAAGAATTAAACTAAATAAAGTTAAAAACCATATATTTTGTTTATTAATCATATAATTCCTCCATAATCTAATAAATAATATATGAATTAATTGTTTTTTATGCATACATTTGATAATATTTTTCATTAATGTTATACTTATTATAATTTATGGAGGCATTTTATGAATAATCCTTTATTATATGAATTATCAATAACTTTTTTAATTTTTATAATATATAGTTTTATAGGTTATATTGTTGAAATTATATATTGTAGTGTTTTAAATAAAAAATTGATATTAAATAGAGGTTTTTTATTTGGTCCTGTAGTTCCGATATATGGAATAGGGGTACTTCTAGTAACATCTTTACTATTTATGTATAGAAATGACCCTGTGGTGGTTTTTGTATTTTCTATAATCATTACTTCTTCGCTAGAATATTTTGTTAGTTTTTTAATGGAAAAAATGTTTCATAATAAGTGGTGGGACTATAGCGAGAAAAAATATAATATAAATGGTCGCATATGCTTAGAAAACGCACTACTTTTTGGTATAGGATCATGTCTTACAGTATTTTATGTGCATCCTGTAATTATATTTATACTTGGGTTTTTATCTATGAAAGTTACAATTTATTTAGCTATCATAACTTTAGCAATATTTATAACTGATGGTACTGCATCAATTATTTTAGCATATAACCTAAAAAAGAGAATAGATATAGTTGCACGTGTAAAAGCTTCAAAGAAAATTAAAATCCTTGGAATAGATAAGATAGTGAAAGAAAGTTTCAAACAATTTAGAACTAGCCCTATGAGATTCTTTAGAGCATTTCCAAATTTAAAAACAGAGGATAGAGAAGACATACTAATTGTAAAAAGAACTATTAATAAAATTAAAAAAGAAAAGAAAGCAAAAAATAAAAAATAAAATTGCTTTTTTTTAAAGGAAATATTTTCTTCATGAATTATATAAGTAGTGAAGGGAGTAAAAATAATGAAAAAAAATATAAAGACTATACAAGATGATATAAAAGATTGTGGAGCCTGTTCTTTATCAAGTATTATAAAATATTATGGTGGTTATGTACCTTTAGAGACTATAAAACAAGATACTTTTACTACTAAAGATGGTACAACTTTATACCATTTAAGTGAAGCAGCTAAAAAATATGGTTTTGATACTGTTGGATTTAAATTAACATTTAATGAACTTATAAACAATGATATATTTTTTCCATTAATTAGTAGTGTATTAATAAAAGAATCAATATTACATTTTATAGTTATTTATAAAATAAATAAAGTTAAAAAAATTATAACTATAATGGATCCAGGTTATGGTTTTAAAACTTTATCTTTTAAAGAATTTGAAAGAGTTTATAATAATTATATTTTAACATTAATACCACAATATCATATACCTAAATTTGATAAATCAAAGAAATTATATTCATGTTTTTTTTCTGTTATAAAAACAGAGAAAAAATTAATATTAAAAATATTATTAAGTAATATATTTCTAATTATCTTTAGCATTTTAAGTGGTTTATTCATAAAAACTTCTTTAAATACAATTAGTAATTATAATAGGAAAACTGATCTTCTATATATTGTTTTTATATTTAGTTTTATTTATATTTTTAAAGTTATATTTCAATATTTAAGAAATTATTATGAGCATTTTTTAAATAAGAATATAGATATTAAAATAATAATTCCTTTTTTAAATCATTTGTTTTTACTTCCTCTAGAATATGCTAAAAGTAAAACAACTGGAGAAATTGTAACAAGAGTAAACGAATTAAATAATATAAAAGATTTATTTACTAAAATTTTTGTTACTATCATTTTAGATTCAGTTTTAGCTATTTCTAGTTTAGTAATTATATATAGTTTAAATAGTACTTTATGTTTTATGCTTTGTTTTGTGTTAGTACTATATATTTTATTCAGTTTAATCTTTAATAAAGAATTATACAAAAAGATAAAAACTAATATTGATTACGAATCAGATTTTAATAATTCACTTATAGAAAATATTAATGGTATAGATTCTATAAAAAATTTAAATTTATCTAATTATTTTAATGATAGATTAGAAAAAAAATATATTAAATATTTAAAGGATACATTTAATTTTAGTAATTATTTTGAAAATATAAATCTTGGAAAAAGTATTATATATGATATAGGATTATTTATAATAACAAGTTATAGTTTATTACTAATATTTAATAATAAATTATCTGTAGTTGATTTAATAACTTTTAACAGTTTATTAATATATATGATGGACCCTGTAAAAAATATAGTTGATATGTTTCCAAAAATAAATTATTTTAAAGCATCTTTTAACAAAATAAGAGAATTTATTTCTCTAAAAGAAGAAGATATCTCATATTCTAATCTTGAAATTAAAGGAAATATTAAATTAAATAATGTATCTTATTCTTATAATAATTATGATGATTCTATAAAGAATATAAACATAGATATAAAACATAATGAACATGTGATGTTATGTGGTAATTCTGGAAGTGGTAAAAGTACCATATGTAAAATAATATGTAGATTAATTAATGGCCATAAAGGCAATGTTTCAATAGGAGGAGTAAACATCCTTGACTATGATTTAGGAGATATTAGAAAAAATATTACTTATTTATCACAGAAAGAAGAACTTATAACAGATACGATAAAAAATAATATATTATTAGGAAGAAATATTAATATAGATAATTTAAATAAAATAATAGAACTTTGTCATTTAGAAGAAATTCTAAATAAGAAACCATTAAGATTAAATACTATGATAGATAACAACAATTTATTATCAGGTGGAGAAGTGCAGAGAATAATACTGGCTAGAGCTTTGTTAAAAGAATCTAATATAATTATTTTAGATGAAGCGTTAAGCGAAGTAGAGATCGATTTAGAACAAAAAATTATAAAAAATATTCTTAAATATTTTAAAAATAAAACAATTATTTATGTAACTCACAGAAACCATTCAAACTTATTTCAAAGGACTATAAAAATATGAAAGAATACATTGATTCTAAAGAAAATCTTCTGTCTGTAATTCCAAAACATAAAAATATTTTATATGTTCTAATAACAACAATTATATTATTTATTATATTTATAAGTACTTTTAAATACTATGATATTTATATGACTAAACTAATTGTAAAGAATGATAAAACTTATATATTAAGTGGAATAAAAGATACTTCAAAAATAATAAAAAGTAAATATATAAAAATAGATGATAAATTAATAAAATTTAAATTAGTAGAAGTAAGTGAAATATATTATGATAATTATTTGAATAATTATCAGGAAATATTAATTAAAACTGATAAAAAATTAAAAAACAATCTAGTAATGGATGTTAAATTATATCAAAACAAAGAAACTATAATTAAAAAAATATATAGATTAATTAGATGAAAGAGAGGTAAAAATTGATATAATTAAATAATAGTGAAATGTTAGAAATTAACGGAGGAGCCGTTAGTACAGGAGTTATGATTGCAATTGGAGCAGGAGTAGTATTTTTAATAGGAGTATTGGATGGTTTTTTAAGACCATACAAATGTAGAAAATAATGATAGTTAATAATCAAGAATTATTAGAAGTATCAGGAGGAGCTATTACTGGAACTTTTATAAATTCCATATCTAGAGCTATTAATAGTATTTTAGATATAGGTAGATCCCTAGGTACTGCTATTAGAATGATATATAGTAAAACAAAATGCTAACTACCAAGAAAATTTGCATAATATCTCTAGTAATTTTAACTATTCCAATTACAATGTCATTATTTAGTGTAGGAATAACTTTAATTTCAAATATTGGAAGAATTGTTGGAACTTATTTTAATACAATATATAATGGTATTTCTTGTATAT
>CAYTXQ010000005.1:0-24321 GCA_964441535.1 uncultured Muribaculaceae bacterium | reverse complement strand
AGCTATAATAAAATATGAAAAAGTTAAAGAAGAAAGTGGTTTTGGTACTGATGTTTTTGATAGAGTAAAAAGAAAATTGACAGGAGATAAAGAGACAGCTAAAAAGTTTACTTCTAATATAGCGTATCATGTTGCTAAAGATATAGAAATGAATTTTTATGAAAGATGGACTAAAACTCAACGTGGAGATAAGTTTTTAAAAGAAATGAAAAACTATACATCTTTATTAGGTATAGGATTTAATATATTTAGTGCTATAAAAAATGTCACTTATGGTGGATTTATGACTACTGCCGAAGCTGCTAGCGGGTATCATTATGATAAAACTCATTTACATAAAGGTTCAATAATGTATTGGAGAACTGTACCTTCAATAATTAAAGATAGTTCAGGTATTGAAATAGAAGGAGATTTTCATTTAGAATTATTGAAAACATTTGATGTTTTAGGTAGTATTAGAGATCACTTTGAGAAAGAGTTAATAAGTAGTAATATTAAAAGAATTAAAAAAGCTTTTTATGGAATGGCTTATTTTATGCAAGGTAGTGGTGAACATTTAATGTATGGAAGTTTACTTTATACTATGTTACATTCAAATAGAGTTGTTGATGGTAAGGCTGTATCATTAAAGCAATTTATGTTGAATAAAGGTTTTGACGGAACATTAAAAAAGACTAGAAAAAAAACTACTCAAAAAGACTATGATGATTTAAAGAAAACAGATAAAAAATTAAGAGAGGAATTTGAAAATTATCCTATGTTAATAGATGCTTTAGAATTAAAAGAGGGAATTATACAATCTAAATTAACAGAAGATGGAAAGGAAATAATTGATACTTTTCATTTAGCTCAATTTAAAGAAAAGAATCGTGGTGTTGCTCATAAAATTCACGGTATATATAATAAGGGAGATAAAGGTACAATAGAAAATACAAGATTCGGTGAATTAATTATGCAATTTAGACATTGGGCTAGACCTGGTTGGGTTAAAAGATTTGGTAGTAGAGGAGGACTTTTTAAAATAGAAGAATATTGGAATGAAAGAAGAGAAGAAGTAGATCGTGGAGATTATAAATCTTTAGTTAAATTACTTAATGAAGGTTATTATAATACTCGTGATGGAATGTTAGAAAAGAAAAATAAAGAGAAGTTATCAGCTATGGAAAGTGCTGCTGCTTATTTATTAGGTATGTTAGATATAATAACACACTTTAAATATTATATGCACACTATGACCAAACAAGAATTAGCAGATATAAGACGATTATTTTCTGAATTTGCAATGTTAGGTGCTGTACTTGCAGCTTTAAGTTTTGTTAAAAGTAAATCAGACGATGATGATGATTTAAAAAGAAATAGACTTTATGCTATGTTGATGTATCAATTAAGTGCTAGTAGAGCAGAACTGTTTACATATACTCCTCCTGGATTTATTAATGAAGGATTAAAAATATTAAGTAACCCAACTGCGACACTTAGAACTTTTATAGATGTATATAATTTTACAGAACAGTTATTATCTTATCCTTTTATATCAGATCATAAACGTATAATTCAAAGTGGTGTTAATAGAGGACAATATAAAGTAGTTAGATATGGTGGTAAATTAATACCATTAATAAATCCTATTCAACGTTGGTTAAATTTAGGTAAAGGTGATTATAGAGCGTATAGTTATAAGTAAAAATAATTATATAAAAATAAAAGGCGATCAAATAATTGATCGCCTTTTTATTGCAATTAAAATATGTTATTTACCAGTACTTCCAAATCCACCTTCTCCTCTTTCAGTATTAGAAAGCTCATCTACTTCTTCAAATATAATATTATATACCCTTTCTAATATTATCTGACCTATTCTATCTCCAATATTTATTTTATAATCTCTATCAGACATATTTTGTAAAAGTATTCCAATTTCACCACGATAATCAGAGTCTATAGTACCTGGACTATTAGTTAATAATATTCCCAATTTACCTAATCCACTTCTAGGTCTAATAGATATTTGATAACCATTTGGTATTTCAACAGCTATTCCAGAACCAAATAATATAGGAATTGTTTGATTAACTGGCAATATAATAGGAGAATAACCACAATAATAAATATCCATAGCGGCAGAACCATCTGTAGCATAAGTTGGTAATATGGCATCACTTCTAACTTTCTTAACTTTAACTATATTACCTTCTTTAATTCTCAATACTCTTAAAGCATTTCTTACTTTTTCTGATAATTTATCTATTTCATCCATCAACTCCATTAATCTTTCTTCTGTATTCATAATGACAATATTAAATTTGAGGTTTGTACTAACTTATTAAAGGATGTTCCATAATATAAATTTTCCATTTTTTTATCAAATGTAGTATAATTTTTAACATTTTGATAATAATAACTCATACCATTAAAAAACCATAATCCACTACCTTCATATAAATCTTGTCCTTCCCCACTATGTATAGCCTCTAATGCTAAATCAAATGTATTTGAAGTTTTAGTAGATATATCACTACTTAATAATACTTTTCCTTGCTCTACTATAAAGTCGTTTTCAGATAACAATAACATAGCAACTAACTCTTTTACTTTGTTATCATCTAATTTTATATTAGACATGTGATGATATACATCTTCCATTTCCTTAAAATTAAGATTTATTAACCCTAGTAATTCGGCAGCATTATCTAACTTATTATAAATATTACTATTATGTTGTAAAGATATTTTATGTGAACTTTTACCACTTAAAGCTAATGATAAAGTATTATTACATACTACTCTAATAGGTGTAAGCATTATAATTAAAGAACTAGTTCCATTATGAGAATTAGTTAACAATAAATATTTCTCAACAATATCTTCTTTATTAGGAAGTTTAATATAGTCAGGAAGTTTAGCTGTAATAAATATTATTTCACCATTACCTAATGCACCAGCAGTTTCAAAAATTGCTTGTTTACTTCCAACAATAGTATCAAATGTTTTAAAGGCATCAACATTTTGTACGACTTTATATTTACTTGTTAAATTTATACCTAATGGAGTATTAGTATCTGTTCTAACAGTACTAAAAGAATTATGAATAGATACTTTACTTCCATTTACTTCTATGAAATTAGGTTTTTTTAATACATCAAAATCTAATTGTGCTTCTTTAATAGCTTCCTCAGATGTTGGAGGATTATCTAATATTTTACCTAATCTATGCCATGCTTTCTCTTTAACAGAGAAAAAACTAGCTTTTCCTAATTTATAATTTAAATTATGACTCATAATTAAAAAGTTAATTGTGTATATTGATCATCGAAATCATCATCTTCAATATCTTCATCTTCATCACTATCTATTTCAATATCTTCTTCTATTTCAATATCTTCTTCTGGCGTATCTTCAATATTTATATCTTCATCTTCTTCAATAGATCCTGTTTTATCTCTACCTCCAAATCCTTCTCTTGTTCCAACACCATCGTGAAAATTTAATTCTATATGTTTAGGACTTTCACTATTTTGAATGTCACTATTTAATTGTTCATCTAATTCGTTTGAAGTTTTATTTGTATTTTCCATAATAAATTAATTTAACGTAAAACAATATAATTAGCATTAAAATCAATAAAACAATCTTCTATTTCTCTTCCTTTAAGAATAGCTTCTTTAACAGCCTTTTTATCAATAGTATTGATAACTTTAGTTCTTATAAACTCTTTATTTTTATCACTATCCATAAATACTTCATCTTCAACTTCTAAAATAAGTGGTTTATGATAAACATTATAAATATTAATAGTATCATACTTTAATTGTTTATTTCCACTTTTTCCATTATTACCAAATAATAATAATGCTTCTTTCATCTTTTCTTTTAATCTACCATTAATATTTTCAATACTTACTTTTTTATTTTGTAATCTTTCTATTTCATCATTTAAAGTTTTAATATTACCCTCATTTTGTTTAACATAATAATAATAAGCTTTTAATTTAAACTCTAATTCTTTAGCATTAATTTTAAGTCGCTCTTCTAATTCAGGAGTTATTTCCCCTTCTAATTCTTCTAATTCTGATATAATATCAAAATATTCTGCTTGAATATCAAATAAATTACCCATAATTATTTACCTTGTCCTCTGTTTAATTTAATATAATTTTTACTATTTTTTAAATTACTTGTTTTACTTTTAGCATGAATACCTTTTCTTTTGATAGATTTATTTTCTATCTTACCTATTTGTTTTGCCATAATTACATATTATTATAAACTTCGTATAAAAACTCCGCTTCTTTATCTGTTAACTTACCATAAAATTCTTCAGAATATTCAATGTGAGTAAAAGGTAATAGTTTACCATCTATATCTATTTCAATACTTTTAATTTTTTCAATGGTCATATATGCACCAATCATACTTTCAAATCCCATTCCTGAATCAATAGTACCATCAGAAATAGCTTTATTAATATTAATTTCTAAATTATTTAAATTATCAGAATGAAAAGTTATAGTAGGATAAGCACCACAACCACCACCCCAATAATTACCTAAACATAAACCTGTAGCTTTATATACTATTTTCATAATTTAAAATGATTTATTAAAAACTTAACTAATTCAATATATGTATCATAATATTCAGTAAAACCAGTACCACCATCAAATTTGTAATTTGAAATATAACATCTAAAACTAATTAAAATTTCAGAACCATTATAACTCTCAATATAAACACTATGATCTATATCAATACGAGAATCAGGATGTAACTTTTTTAATTTTTTAACTAAAGCCTTTTTTGTTATCATAATATTTAAATTTAAGGGATTAAGTCCCAATTAACAGTACCATCTTCTAATATATAACCCTTTTCAATAAGTGAATTAGCAGTTCTACCAAACCAACCTTGTAAACTATATGCTAATTTAGTACCTATTAAATAAGACCACACTCTAATTTCATCTTTAGGATTAGAAAACTCTTCAAATCCTTCTGCATAACCAACTGCATAATAAGATATTATCTCACTACCATCTTCAAACTTAGTTTCATACATAATTTTTATTTTATTATTTTATTAATATCATCTATTCTAAATCCACTAGCACCTTTATGACCACCTCCACCAAATTGTTTAGCTATAATACTACAATCAACTGCACCATTATCATTATATAAACTAAAATTCCACATTCCATTTGCATAATGAAAACAAGCTGCTCCATCATAACCGTCTTTATGATAATCTATACCAAAGTTAATAGGATTAAAACGTTCCTTATTTATACA
Source organism: uncultured Muribaculaceae bacterium (assembly GCA_964441535.1). GTDB lineage: Bacteria > Bacillota_I > Bacilli_A > RF39 > UBA660 > CAYNLX01. The sequence goes on along the minus strand of CAYTXQ010000005.1, from coordinate 19,033 downwards.
AATAAATCTAGCTATTTCAAAACACTTATCTGTAACTCCAGGATGATTTTTAATATCTGGTCGAAGATGTTTAAAATATATCTCAAATCCATTCTTATAAATTTGTTTAGCTTCTGTACAAAAATATTGATAGATAGCTTTACCTTTATCTAAAATAATATCTATTGCATTATATCCCATAAGATCATCTTTTTCTTCTTCAGCTGATAACCATTTATAAGCTTCTTCATAATTACTAATAACACTTCTTGCTCCATATTGAAACTCTAATACTTTTTGTTCTTCATCTGTACCTTTATGACCAAAACAATCATATCTACCTAACAGTCTAACTATTTCAGGCATAGGTTCATCAAGAAAGAAATACTTCCATGTTAATTCACAAGCAGCAAAGTTAGTATCTCTAATACCACCATATCCTGCAATATATTTACCATCTCTTTCTATTGAACATTCTTTAATTGCTGAAATATGGTGATCAATCCAAATAAAATCTCTTTGAATAATACTTACATTTGAAGCAATTGAATCCATATTTATAAGTGGAAAACTAATATCACACATTATTACTTTATCATACTCACTTAAATCAGGGATAGGATCACCGTAATTATAACCTATAAATACTAAAGTTTCATCATTTTTAGGATTAGGGTTAGTGTAATAACTTATAAGTTCAGTCTGATCTGAATTATTATAAATTCTAACTTTATCGTATTTATTTATAAACCAATGTTTAACAATAGCAGCACTCATCCACCCATCTAAATCTATACTATGATATATACAAACTCTTTTCATATTTAATTTATTATTTAACATTCTAATAAATCCATTACATAATCAGGCTCTAATCCAAACTCATTAAATAATACTTCTTCTGGATCTTCACCATTATACACTTGTTCTCTAGCTTCTTTTATAAGTTCATCAGCTTCATCAGAACTAAGATCATCTCTTTCCATTAATACTTCTTTTAATGTTTTCATACTATGTTTTCTTTTTTAATTGTTAACGATTTAATATTAATACAAACATTACTATATTCAAAATTTAGACTTTGCCCTCTAATAATAGCAACTTCTTCTATATTCTTAGCCATATTTGTTTTAGGGCAATAAACATCTAATTGTAAATCTTTAATACTTTTTAATAAATTATTAGCAGTAGATTGTCTAACTACAGCATCAACATTAATAAATTTAGATTTAATATTCAAATGAACAAAATTACTCATATTTTTTAAATTACTAAAATATTACTACCCTGTGCAAATGATAAAACTTTATATTCAACAGCTATTACCTTTATTTCAATAACTCTTCTTTTATGCTCAAAACCTATAGCTTCTTCATTTAAATGATTAATAAGTTTAGTTTCAGCATTATCAAAAGTTTCATCTATAACATAATAAGGTTTATCACTACATTCAGTATGACATAAATAAAGTTTTTTCATACTAGTTATCATTAATTATTTCAAAATCATCATTTTTTCTAGCAAATGCTAACTTCTCAATATTATTATTAATTAATATTTCTTTGATACTATTCATAAAATTATTTATTTTAGATTTATTAACACTATCATTTAAAATTATTAATAAAAAGTTAGTTTGAATATGATCATCATATAATAACGTACATCTAGTATAACCAGCTTTTTTTCCATTTACATAACTTCCTTTATTATTTACATACATACCACATCTAATATTACGATCTTCTTTTTCTAAATTTCTTATTACATCTTCTGATAAATACATATATTTATCTGTTATGTGTTTATCAGTAATACAATATGGATGTGGATAACAATCAATTTTTATATCAAGTTCAAAACTATCATTTATTTTTTCTTCTAATAGTTTTAAAACTTCTTTTTTATTTTCATCATTTAATACTTTCATTATATTATATTTTTTTTAATTAATATTTCCTTTACTTTTTCAATTAATTCATCAATTGTACCATTATTATCAATAGTATAATCAAATGTATATTCATCAAGAGCAGTTTCAGAAGGATGTACCGTTATAGTTTTATCATATAAATCACTAGCAGCTACTAAATCTTCAGGGCTTATCTCTTCAGCTTCATCCCAATTTAATTTAGGATATTTAGCTTTAAGTTGTTCATACGTAACAGAAGTATTTCTATTAACTCTAATAATAATACCACCTCTATCTTTAATAGCTTTAGCTTCGTTAGGAAATCTTACATCAGTAATAATCCAATTAGGATATTTAGCTTCACTAAGACATTTGTTAGCTTTTTTTTGTGTACTCCAATCAATATTACGAATAAGTTTTTTATAATCAACAAATAAACTATTAATCCAAAAGTCCTCATGAATTTTTCTACATACATTAGTACATAAGTCTTGAAGTAATTCTCTTACTTTAAATGTTTTATCATAAACATTTAATCTAAGAGAACCATCTTTATTAGTTTCAATATTACTACTATCAATATTTTCAAATCCTATCATTCCTTCATAAATCCAGTTATAAGGTTTAATTTTCCATTCTTCACCTAGATAACTATTTTTAACTTCTTCTTTTTCTAAATCTTCAATACTAATACCTGTAATTATAGATACTATTTGTTTTAATTTATAAGCAAATTTTTTAATTTGAAAAGAACATTGTTTATTCCATTCATTATTAATATAACTTTGAAAATCTGACTCATTAGGAGAGTGAGTATAATTAAAATTTTTAATATCATAAAGATATTGTATAATCATACCAATAGTATCTTTACCACTTCCAATTTTTCCTGAAATACCAATTAAAGAAATATTATTATTCATAATTTTTTGATTTATATTCTTCATAAGCTTGTTTAATTTGTTCTATTGTTGGTCTTTTACCTTTAAATCTGTGTACAAGTATTAAATATTCAAGTTTATTAGCATATTCTCCAAATATCCAAAATCCACCATTACTCAAATTTTTATAATTAGAAAATTTATAATTTTCTAATATAGTAACTCCTAATACTATAGAATTAGTATCATATAAAGATATAACACATTCAACAGCTAAAACATCTGTTATTCCTGCAACAATTAATAAAGTTCTATTATATATTAATAAATCATATATTTTAAGACTGTCTTTATTTTGAATAGGTTTACCTATATAATTTCTTTTCATTACCAATCTAATTTATAATGTTTAATAAATTCATTAATTTGTTCTTCGTATATATGATGACAACCAATAACTATATAAAATCCTTTTTCATCTTTATCTATATTAGATGCTACATAATTACCTATGCGATTAGCAACTCTACCAGTAACTTTATTATCTACATACTTTTTAAATATATTATATAAAGCTCTAGCATCATCAAATGGTACACTAGCATTAAGAGTAGTATCTATAGTTTTATAATCAGTTCTTAATCTAACAGGAAACATCCAAAATCTATATTGATGACTACCTTTATAATTATACCAATTACTTAACCATTCTTTATATTCAGTTTCTAACTCTTCTCTTTTTTTAGCTTCTGCACGTTCTCTAGCTAACCTTCTCCTATTAGCTAATTCTAAATCTCGCTCTTTCTTCCTTTCTATAAACTCAGGTAAAGAATCATCTACTATCTTTCTTAATTCTATATTATTATATATATCTTCCCATGTATATTTTCTAGAAATAGTTAACATATTTCTATTTACATAAGGTCTAAGTTTAACTATCCATCTAATGTATTCTAATCTATTTTTTTCTTCTTTAGTTAATAATTTATCTTTAATAATATCATTAAGTGAAAAAGATTCTCTATATCTAGTATATTCTGTTCTCCATCCTTCAGGCCAATATTTTATATAATTATCATATTTAAATTTAAAATTTAAAACATTTGATTTTTTAACTTTAAATTTTCTACATAAAGAAGTTATTTTTTCCTTACAATTATTATTAGTAGTCTCAAGATTATAATAAGGAATAGACCTACTAGAACTTCCATATTTAAGTTCTTTAAATACAATTATTTGTTTAAAATAATTAAGATAATACTCATTAAAAATATGAGAGCTTAAATGTTTTATAAAATCATCACTACTACCTAAATAATCACTATTTATACTAATAAAATCTTCCTTAAAAGCCCTAATTAAACTATAAATACTATAACCATTTCCAAATGCACCTATAAAATTAAAACGATTATGAATTAAATATTTCTTTTTATAATTAACTATTGCTAATAAATTAGAATATCTCCACAATTTACCAATTCCATTTACTATAGTATAATTATATCCTGATTTACTACACTCAGGAAGAGTTTTATTAGCAAAGTAATGAAATAATTCCATTACATCTTTAGGTTGTTTTATTTTTGTTTTTTTCATTTTTGTTTTTTTTTTTATTTTTTATTTCTACTTAATGTTTTATTATTTAACTTAAAAGGAATACTAAATAATATAATACCACTTGTTGTAGTAGTTATATCTTCTTTTCTAGTTATTTTTTTAACTTCTACAGATTCTATTTCTATTACCTCATCAAAAAAACTATCATAATAATATAACTTTAAATCTGGTAATTCTTTATCTATTAACTCTTTTAATTTCATTAAAATATTTGTTTTTTAAATTTACGTATTCTATTTTTTAAAATATCATTTGTAATTAATTTATATTCAATTCTACCATAAGAACTAATAGTACCTATTTCAATATTTTTATAAATAATATAAATAATAAGTTTTCTTTTTTCAAATATTAACTTTTCCATTATTTACTTTTTATATAATTTGATATATGATCTAACTTTTCTTCACAAGTTAAATGATTAGAATTTAAAAATATTCTAATCATTCTTTTTGTTTTTTTACTTAAAATATCATTTAATAATTCAGTATATTTTTTAAATACAATCTGTTTATTATTAATTCTTTCAAGTCTGTTTAAAATAGAATCATTTGTACAAATTAATTGATTTACAGTATGAAAGCCATATTTATCTCTATAAAATCTATTACCATATTTATCTTCATATAATTTTATAGGTATATTTATCCTTTCATTTTTATAAATTAAAGAAAATTTATTTGCTATATCATCTTTATCTACCTCTTTTAAATTTAAAGCAATTGATAATAAGTCATGTAATGTTTCATTCATAATATTATTATATTAGATGTTTTTCTAATTAATATATCATATTTAGCTTTTTTAATTTTATCTTTCATACTATTTAATATTATCATATATTCTTCACCACATATTCCAGAAGGTAATATAATAGCTGTTTTATTACCTTTTTCATTATTTTTTATAATAGTTAGATTATTCATAATCTCTTATTGTTTTTACATTAGCATGAAAAGGAACTTTTTTTACTCCACTTCTTTCTCTAAATGTAATAGTAGCATATAATCCAATATATTTATATTTATTATCAAATATGTTACGTTTATAGCTATTAGTCCATGAACCATCATCTCCAGGAGTACATTTAAATATTTCATCATTTATATCATTTTGTAATATAAATCCTATATTTTCCCTGTCTGATTTAAAACCATCATCTATAATATCTAATATTAAACATTCAGTTTCCCAGATTCTTTTTAATTTTATTAAATCAGACGTTCTTTTAAATTGATATATAGCATTAGGACTTCTTAACATTGCTCCTTCAAATCCTTCATTTATAAATTTATCTCTATACTCTAATGCTTCTTCATAATTATTTACAATTTGAGTATCTGCTAATAATACATCTTCTAAATCATCCCACATATATTTTCCAAAAATATCTCTTATTTTACTTATTCTTTCAACTTGTGACATATTTAAATGATCTTTATCTAGTATATCATATATTATATATTTAACAGGGTCAACTTCTAAACTGGTTTCAGATAAAGTATTACCATTAATAAACATCGGTACTCTACTTTTTATTATATTAATAGATTCTCCATGTACATATAATTCACCATCTAAAATTATATTTTTAAAATCAGACTCTTTATATAAATCTACTAATTTATTCCATAAATGTTCAACATAATATTCTTTTCCAGTTTTACTAAACATTTTTACACAACAAGCAATCTTAGAAAATAAACCTACACCAACTTTAAATTCACCATATTCTATTATACATCTTAAACCATTATATTTCCGTTGAATTAAATATGGAAATTTAATATTTTTAGGATTAATAGCTTCATATTTCTTCGCTAACATCGGACTTCTCGTCTTCTCCATAATTATTATTTATTTTAGTTTTAGTTATTATTATTTTAGGATTATGTAAATAATATACTAAGCATTTCCATGCTGATTCAATATCTTCATGTTGTATTAATGTAGGATCACCAAACTTATTTAATAAATAACAAAAATAAGATTTAGTAAAACGATTGTCTTTAATATTACTACCTATATCTCTAAAATAAATATGTGGTATAATATTTTTATTTTTAAAAGGATATTTTGCTGGTATTTTCCCATATTTACGAATATCCAATTTAACTATATCATAGTTTGAAATAGTTATTACTTCTTTATCAATACAAGTTAGAAAATATTTATATTCTTCTTCGGTTAAAGAATATATACAATATTCAAAACCATTTAAATTTTCATTTAATACTACTTTTTTCATAAATAAAATTTATTATTTCTTCTATTAAATTTAATCCTAAACTTTTACTATAATAAACTAAATCAGAAATATCTTTTCCTTTATAATTTAAGATATTTACATTTATAGTATAATCTTTAATTATATTAATAAATTCTTCTAATTTATATTCTATACCACAAGTATAATATATATCTGTTAATATATATTTAAACCTATCATAGTCTAAATTATTTTCAGACTTTATTACAATAGGTATAATATCATTAATTATATAATTATAAAAACTATAAGACAAACCAACAATATCATAATCAAATAGAGAAAATATTGTATTATATTTAGATTTTATATACTCTAATATTTCTCCATCATTAAATTTTACACTTTCACAATTAACAGATATAACATCTATATTTTTTATAGATAAATAAGATAAAGCAGACCTTAAAACTAAACAGTCTTTTCTACTTTTAGATAATATTAATATATCATTGCCTTTAAGTTCATGTATAGCTTCTATAATAAAACAATTATTTGTTTTAAATTTTTTAGTTTTATTTGAAAATGGTAAATATAATTTAAAAATATAATTACCACGAATATTACCTAAAATATATAATATAGCTAATTCTTTAGATTTTGTATATACTAATATTCCATTTAATGATACAGTTAAAGGTTGATATACGTTATTTTTTTCTAATGTTATTTTATAATCAGTATATAATAACCTTTCCCAATATTGTTTAAATTGTCTATCAAAATCCATGTAGAAAAAAGAAAGATATGTTGAAATTATGGATGTCTTTTGAATTGTTTTAGATGTATCATAACTAATATTAAGAGGACTATTTTTATTCAATATTATATTATTAACAATATCAGATAATATTATACTAAAATGACCTGATTTAGAACAATCTAAATTCAATCTTTTACCAGCTATTTTAAAACAATCACCCTCATAATAATTATCTCCAAAATCTTTAGCATATAATATATTATAACCTTCTTTGTTTCTATATTTAATAAAACCTAAAGATGGATGTTTATCTAATCGTAATGGATTTCTTATCTTATTAGATTTACTTTCTAAGCAATATTGTATATCATATGTAGATACCTCCATATAGTATTCAAATACTCTAAATTGATAGTTTTGTATAATTAAATATTTGAGATCCATTTTACTTTTTTTATAAAATTATAGGGAGATTTTACTCTCCCTATAATTTATATTTACTAATAGTTAATTGTTAAGCATTATCTATTAAATCTTTTAATCCGGCTTGCATACCAGGAGGCATACCACCAGTTATAGAATTAATATCTTTCTTAACCTCAGAAATATTTGTAGTTTCATTTGGCTTTATATCAAAAGTATTAACTACAATATTATTTATTATTTTAGCTCCTTCAATAAATCCTGAACCTGTATAAGTAGGAAACTCTAATCTCTTCCCACCTTTATTTACTATAACTTTAGCTATAAGAGGAATTGGTTGATTATTACCATCAACAAAAGCTGGTTTTTCACCTTCTTTACCATTAATACCTATAGCAAAAGTATTAAAATAATCAGTAAATAAATTTAATCTTGCTTCTATAGTTGTATCAGGATTAAGATTAAATTCACTTTTAATAGGTCTAAAATTAGGACTTAGCTTAAAAGCATTATAAATTTCCATAAGATGTTTAAACTGTTCTGTATAAAGATTTTTTAATACATCTTTTTCCATTGGATTTCTCTCTTCACCTGGATTCTTAGCGTTCATAAAAGATACTATAGGACTCTCTGTATAAACATAGAATCTATCTTTACCTTCTTTATGTAACAAACTACCCGGCAAAAACATTTGTTTAAATTCAAAATATATTCTAGGTACATTATGCCCACTATATTCTGATTGCATTTCTGTAGCTTTAACTGAATCTAAAGATTGCTCTTTACTTTCAACATTAACACTTACTAATTGTAGTAAGACATTGTGATTAATAGATTCATCCGCTTTTAATGGATTTCTATTTCTTATATCATCGTTAGGATTAAATGTAATCATATTAATTTACCTCCGTTTTTTTAGTTAGAAATAAGGTTTAACTAAATTAATAGTTAAACCTTATTTATTAAATATTAAGCTTCTTCTTCATTTGTATCAACAAACATATCATCATCATCACCTTCATCATCAGTTGATTTTTCTCTGATTATCTTATCAACAGTCTTAAAATTAACTAATGGATAAATCATAAAAACTTCACCATCTACTTCCATTTCTATACCATCACCTATTTCGGCCGTTACTACACGATTTGCAACATAACGAGGAGACAATGCTTTTCCATCATCATCTGTACGTTCAATCTTTGTGAAAATACCCATAGTTACTAATTCATCAGGAGTGTAATCAATTTGAGTATCCATAGCTATAAGCATACCATACTTTCCTGAAAATGAAAACTCCCCACGATGACTATTAGGAGGAGTACCAATAGTGGCTGAAGTAATGCTAGGCTCGCTAACTAAAGTTAATGCAAATGCTTCATTGATGTTTTCTGCCTCTGGATTATGTAAAATACTAATATATGAGCCTTTAACAGCTCCTAACTTGTTCATAGCAGCAGCATTAAGCTGAAACTTATTCTGCGTACTACTTACTTTAAATTGTGGTAAACCACCTGTCGTGTCGACAAACTTCCTTACTGCCTTTGAAAACTGAAAATTCATAACTTTTAAAAGTTTTAGTTAATAAAAAAATTAATTAATATACTAAGGGTCTCTTAGTCAGATACTATAACTGTGCCATCTTCGGTAATATCATATATACGATTATTAATATCTAATAATTCATCTACACTATACATACCTAACAATAAATCATCACCTATTGCTCTAGCACCATTCATCCATGCTCTGTGGTCTAACATCCTATTAGGATACTTTACCCACGGGCTTGCAGGTCTATTAACATCTATCAATCCTGCTGTATAAGCATCACTTAATTTAAATGAAGATAGTTCTATAAGTTCTTTAAAACTATTGTCTATTAATTTAACAATTCTAATAAACTTATATGTAGTAATCCTATCTTTTACTATTGGCTTATTATCTTTAGAAATTATTGCTACAGGATAAAATCCTTCACTTTTTAGTTTAGATATTTCTGCATCATTACCTGATATTTTACTAACTATTTTATAATTAGATGGTAATTCACTATGATCAAAAATATTAACTTTATCAGTATAACTAAAAATAGGAACACATGATTCAATTCTTTCCCACGTAATACTTTTAGAACTTAAAAGTACTGCTTTGGCAATATGAACATCTATTCCTACTTTACCATTTACTATAAAACAATGGTCTAATGCTGTACCCATAGGTAAATTTAATTCTTTAGCTTTAATAACTAATGCTAAAGCATCACTATGATTCTCTACTTTTAAATTTTTACCCTGTGCTAATGTTTTAATAGTTTCCAATACTAAAGATTGTTCTTCAATAGTCATTAAACTATTCGTAAACTTATTTAAACTACTACTATCCTTCTTTACTATATCTATCATTGTTAATGGTTAAGGGATTAAATATAAAAAAATATACAATAAAAAGCAAATAAATTAACAAATAAATTAAGAAATATCTTCAATATTTTCAACCCAATATATAAGGTTTTCAGACTGTCTTTGCCTCAATCTTAACTTGGTTTGATCTCTTGACCGGACAATATTAATAGTTCCGTCTTGATGTTCTATATTGAAATTTTGAAAAAATAGATTTATTACCAATGTTTCTTTTTTTCTATATGGAGATAATGTTTTAACTCTACCTGTTCTTTGTTTATGTTGAATAGGGTTAGTAGTTCCACTGGTAGTTATTGCTATTTCCATATCTTCAACATTAAATCCTTCATCTAAAGCCATTACAGTAACAAGTACTTTATAAAATCCACATTTTATCCCAGCTATAGCATTATCTTTTAAAGACTTTTGACCAAATATTTTTATTTCACCTTTTTTATTACCAGTTTTATACTTATAATAATTTCCATGTTCATCTAATAATGGTCTAGAAGATACTTTACTATGATAACATATAGCTATATTTCCAAAATTAGCATTTATAGCATCTGTTAGTTTATCTGCAAAATCTATACTTTGATTAAATATTATAATAATTTTATCTTTAAACTTTTCTACAATATTTAATACAGCTTCTAATTTAACTTGATTATTATTTATTAATTGATTTCTTTTTTGAACAAAGTCTTCAAACATATTTACTTTATTTTCAATAGCTGTAGGACTCCAATTTCTATTTATCATACTATCTGATTCGATACCATAATACCAACCTTTTTGTTTTGCTACATATTCTCTTATTTTTGCGGAAGGTATATATTCAGATTTATCTGAATTTAATAGATATTTATTTATAGATAATCCAACTCTACAGGAAACTATTGCTTGATAATGATCTTTTAATACTCTTTTACCAGAATATGTAAAATATTCATCAATACCTTTAAAATCATTTAATACTTCTCCAATAAATTTAGAATATTTTATATATTTATCTTTATCATAATCAGGTAAATCTAATCCATAATTATATTCTATATAATCAGAAATCCAATTATTAATAATAGCTTCTTCTTCTGTAATAGTGTCTATAATTGGATAAAATTTATAAATTATATTAGTATTATTAGATTCATTTTCAGGATAAGTTCCAGTTAATCCTATTCTATAAGTATGTTTTATTTTATTACCATTTAATAATAATATTCTAGCATCAGAAGTAAACTTGTGAATTTCATCTACTATTAATAAATCACACTCTAAAGAATCTTGATTTAAAGCACTATTAGCAGTATAAATTAATACTTTCAATCCAAAAATATATTCATCAATTTCATTAGTCCATTGTAACCTTAAATTACTATTTGGCACTAATATTACAACAGATTTAATATTCTTATCATATTTTAACCTATTAATAATTTTAATACCTGTTAAAGTTTTACCAAATCTAAGACTATAGTTTAATGTACCAATAAAATTATGTCTTTCAGCATATTGAACTCCTATTTCTTGTCTTTCTGTTTTTGTCATAATATTTTAGTTATTTTAACTCTTTCTATATTATTTACATTCTCTTTACAAGTTGTATAATCTCCAATTACCATTTCTGCTAATTTTTGGAGTCTTAATGAAGATAATATAGCACTATGTAATGATCTTAAATCTTTATATGTAGTATCTTTTAAATTAACATAAAAATAATCTCCTATTTTAGGTAAATTAAAATCAAATTTATAACTTAAACCTTTTCTCAATACAGATTTAATTAATTCAACAGACTTTAAAAGACTAATAACATGAAATTGTAAGTTGGATACTTGCTCATTCAACTTTCTTATTTGCACTTTGATATTTTCTACCTCGTTGTCCATTTACTTTTCCTTTTAATTTAATATAATTTTCTTCAAGTTCAGTTAATTTTCTATTAATTTCTATATAATCTTTATATAGTTTTTTATATGTATTATTAGCACATTTAATAATACTAAATAAGAAAAAATATCCTAAAATTGATATTATCCACAATGCTCCTAAAATTAAAAATTTTATATTTATTAATTCCATAGTATTTTATTTAAAATTTATAATTAAATAATAACATCTCTTTTTATAATAGTAGGTTCAATATAACCTTTAAATTGTTGTATTAATTCAAATTGTAACAAAGAAGTAAGACCTATAAGTTCAAATACACTAAAACCATCATTAGTTCTATGAAGTGTACTTGAATCATCATCATATTCAGTTAATTGGACAGTCCATGTTTTAACGGTAACAATTTTTCTATTTTCTACAGGTTTATCATGCATAGTTATTTTATTTTATATATGAAACCTAAATTAAAAGCAAAACCACCACGTGACCTAAAAGGGTCATAATATAAACCAAATCCTAAACCAATACCTAATCTGGAAGCTCTACGCATATAATATCTAACATCTTCTGTTTTAGTATAAGGATTTAAACTTTCTATATCAACATATTCTTTAAATCCTTTATAACCAGTTGTAATACTATAAGCATTTTTAACAGTTAAATCTAAACTAAAAGTATCATAACCTACAGTAATATTACCTTTTATCCAATCTTCAAATTGATTAGTAATATATTTTCTATAAGTTGGAAATATAGTATCGGTAAAATAATAATTAAGACTTGTGTACATTATTTCATTAGTGTCTTTATCAGCAAGTTTTAAAACAGTATTAGTATTATACATTAGCAAACTTCTCATTTCTTTATTTTCAGCTTTAAGACTAGCTAATAGTTTTTCAATTCTTTTTTTATATATAGAATCATCTTTTACATATTTTAATAGTTGTTTATCACTATTAATTATTATAGGATTAGATGTTATGACAGTAATAGAATCTCTTAAACTTTCTACATTACTTATCAATTGACCGTTATCATCTTTACTACATTGTTGTAATATAAATAAATATCCTACTAATATTATTAATAGAATAATAATTATTGAAGATAAATTATTTTTCATATTGTGATGGTTTATTAATTATTAGAAATCTTTTTAAATTTGTAATAGTTAGTTCTTTTAATCTAAATTTTGTATTTTTAATTGCATTAAAATCTAAATCATTATCCCCACCGCCACAATTACCATTTTTAAGTTTAAATATACAGTCTTTACATCTAATATCATCAATAAAGCAATTAAATGTAGAATTACTCATAATACCAGACTTAGTATAAATTCTACCTTGTAAATTTTCTATTTTAATACTTTTCATAATTTAATCAAATAAAGTTAAACCTGTTTTACCTAATGTTTTAACACTTATACCTTTTATTTCATTTATAATTTTATTAACTTCTCTTACATAATACATATAATCTATATTATAATCAAAGAAATTTTCAACATTATAAAAATTATTTAATAATGAAACATTTGTATTTTTTAATATATTTATTTTTCTTCCTTTTCCATCTTCTTTTAATATAGAACCTCCACTTTTAGATACAAAATATCTATTTGTTTTTTGTAATTTTTTACTACAAACTAATCTAGTTTCTTTATCTACATAATAAAACTTTGTAGAAAATTGATCTCCTACCTTTTGAGATTTACAAAACATATAAATATCTTTATGATCTTTAATAGTTTTATCTACTGGAATATTTTCATTAAAATATTTAACTAATGCTAAAGGTATTATTTTTGCATCAAAACCTTTTATTAAATGATCAGGATCATTTTTAAGATCATATACAAAATCACCTTTTAGTTTTATATTGCCATTAATACATATAGCCATATAACTATTAACATTTCTTCTTAAATATTTCTTATATTCTGTAAATTCTAAATTAAATGAAAATTGTTTTTGCCAATTATTACATATTTCATAATATTGTTTCTCCAATTCAATTGGTACTTTAGATAGTAATCCATCAGTATTAGCACTAATTATATTTACACCAATATTTTCTAAATCTTCTGCTAGTTTTAATAAATATAATTGTCCATTTAAAGTTACTTTATACATTGCTGCTAAATCACATAACCATAAACCATCCTTACCTAATTTACCAAAAATAGAATTTATAACAATTTTAAATACAAACTGCTCTAATTCATAAGATTCTCTTTCTTTAATATCTAATGTTAAATCTTTAGATAAGATTTTAGCTTTTACTCTATTATCTAATATATATTTAATAATAGGTACAAAAATATTACTATTTAAATGAGCAGGACAAATATTTAAATTAATAATAATTTGAGGATAGTAACTAGTAACATCACAGTCGATATATTTAAATTTATTAGATTTTTCAAATATACCTGGAATATCTATACTATGAAGTCCACCAACACCTAATTGATAATTTGTTTTATTTATACTTATTTCTTGATCAAAATTATCAGATATATTAAACACTTTATATTTAATACTATCTAAAAACTCTCTTAATGTCCCATTAGTAAAACTAATACTAGAATCAATTAATTCTTCAAATTTTATTAAATATCTAGAAGTAAATATTTTTTTATCAACATATCCAGCATCTTCACTATACAATTTATATAATATTTTATCAGCTATAGTACTTCTAGAATTAGATAATACATCTAAATCATACTTTTCTTTAATATTTTGTCTTAGTTTAATATCAGATATTTTAGCATACCACAATGCACGAGTTATTAATACATCATTAATACAATAATCTTTAATATCTTGTAATTCATAAAGTTCTATCTCTTGATGTGGTCTAATTGGTAAATCTTGTATTCTATACCAATCTAATTTAATAGCTACATTTTTAAGACTTATTTTTTTACTATCTAAATAATGAGTTCTCATTAGATCAACACTATAAAATATACCAAATTTAGATACGTTTTGAAGTATTGGGTCAGTACTATAATAAGTATATTCAGTAATAATTTTATTAGACAAATTATATATAGCTTTATTTATATCTTCTATAGAATAATTATTTAACATTAATCTATAATTATAAATAAATCGTAACAATTTATCATCGTAATTATGATTATTATAACCAATAAAAAAGTTATTTTCAATAAAATTAGCTAATACATTTAATTCATTTAAATTATTATGTATTATAAATACTTTATAATCTATTTTATGTAAAGCATCAATTTTAGACGATAAATCTCCCCTAATATCAGAATTAATATAATCGTTAATATAGTTATTATACTTACTATCAAGATTGATAAAAATAACCATAAATAGATTAGGATACGTTTCAATATCATATACATAAGCTGCCATATTATAACGAATAACAAATATTATTAACAGTAATTTCAATTAATTTACCACAAATTTCACATTATTTTTTATTTGTATAATTAACCTACAAGACCAGTTAAAGCGACTATTTGTTTTTCAAGTAAACTATTACATTTTTGTAATATATCTAAATTTATCCAAAGTTGATTTACTACACCAATACCTGTTGGTTCTTTTTTATAAAGTTCTTCATCAAAATTGTTATTCATATTCGTAAAAAGATTTAATTTAGAATCTATCGCAATTATATTAGTTGTTAAAGTATTTAATCTACTATTAAAACTATTTAAAATTTCTTCAAACTGAGATGATGGTTGTTTAAATTCAGATCCTTTTTCCATTTTTTATTAAGATTATATTAATAATAATTGTTAACTAATAAGTTTAAAATAATTATAATTCTTTATTGTATAATTCAATTCTCCATTCAGCTATATCCATTAAATGCTTACTATCTAACTTTCTACCATTAATTGTAACCTTAACCCACTTTCTAAATTCATTATCAACATTTTTATTATTATTTACTTTCTGTCTTAATGTAGAATTAGCATAGTTACCAGAACCTTTTCCAAATATAAAATGAGAAATAGCATACAATTTAAATATATTATTAGGATCTTTTAAAATAGGTGATAATCTTATAGCAGCAGATTTAGCTATTTGAAAATCTTTTCTTAATAAATCTTTAGCACTATCTTCCGATAAAATTTTAAATCTTTCACCTTCTTTAATTAAATGACCATAACCTATAGTTAAATTACCTGCAACATCTTTGTAAGGTTTACTTCTAAATCCTTCATGTTTCATTATATTGAATAAAACATATTCTTCTACTGTATCAAGAGGATTAATTATAGCAAGAAGTGAATCTTGCATACATTCTAGTCTAACTATTTCTTTTTGTAACTTTAATATATTTTTATTATTCTTTTTACTTACATTAAAACTAGCTATACTAAATATTAATATAAGATGAATAATAATTAAAATATATATTTCAAAAGGGTTACAATTTTTTATATATGTAATAAATCTATTAATTTTATTTTTAATAGAAGTAAAGTCAAAACTAATTTCTGTTCTCATAATTATTTGTTTATTAATTTAGTAGTTGTATTCCATTTATATTTAATATCATCTTTTATTTATTTTTAATATCATCAAAACTACAATAATGAAAAGGATTACAAAACTTCCTATAAGCTTTAGCTATAAAATAAAAATCTTTATAATACAAATCAAATAATTTATTTTGTAATATATAGCTAGGATGATAAGTAGCTAATAACAAAGTATTATTGCTTAATACAGGGTTCATTCTAAAATCAGATATTTTAGTAAATTCAGGAATTAATATAGATGATGCAACAGCACCTAAACATACTATCAAACTAGGTTTAATAAATAAATATTCTCTTGCAAAATAATATTTACACTTGTTTATTTCTTTAATAGTAGGCATCCTATTTTCAGGAGGTCTACATTTTACTATATTTGTAATATAAATTTTATCTAAAGTTAAATTAGCTAGTTCTAAATAATAGTCTAATAACTTACCTGAATTACCTACAAATGGAATACCTTGTTTGTCTTCATAATATCCAGGAGCTTCACCTATAAATATAATAGAAGCATCAGTACTACCTTTTCCATTTACAATATTTTTTCTTGTAAATGATAAATCACAATTACAGCAATCTATTATTTTATTCATCATCTTTATATATTAAAAAAAATTTAGGTTCTTTAAGTATTACCATAATAAGTACAATAATTAAAATTTTCATTATTTTACTTTTTTTAAATTATTAATATGTATTTTTATTCTTGTTCCAGAAAAATCATATAAAGGATTACCTTCTATATCACCTAAATAAGCAATATAATTTTCAATGGATTCGATATAAAATCTCATTCTATTGTATTTATTTGCTTTTACTTCAACCAATGTTCCAATTTTCATAGATTTATATTATTTGTTTTCTAATCTACCCCTGGTTTTATCCATATTTTTGCCCAAAAATCATAATCATTAAGCTTTTCTTGCAAATGATTTATTTGTGATTTTAACTGTTCAATTTGGTGGAGTAATTCGTTGTTTACTCTTTCATCGTCTTTGAATTTATGCCAGTTTTCTCCAATAATTCTAACAATTGCATCAGTCCACTTCCAATTAAAATGATAGTCTTTATCTGTATGTTGCCAAATTACAGCTTCAATAGTTTTTTCAATTGCTTCATCGGTTAATATACCTATAAGCAAATCCTTGTTTTCGTTAAATAATTTTTTCCTTAGCTTTAAAAACTTGTAATTTTTCGGTTCGGTTACAAATTCTTCCGTTATTTCTTTTACTATATTTTCGTAAATAGTATCAGAAGCATTACTGTAATGTTCATAAATAAAACTACTCATTTCATTGTAAAATTTATCTGACAATTCAGATTTAATCTTTTCAATCGTTGATTTTAGTATTTTATCAGATACTTCGTCAACTTGTTTTTCTGTGAATACTTCGTTTAATGTTTCCATTGTTTTGATATTTTAAAAATTATTAATTCAGTTGATAAAAGGCAGCCGATAACAGCACCTATACGCAACCTTGCCGCAGGCGCAACACAAAACTGCACATAAATTAAAAGCGACCTCTCATCCTACTTCTAACATGGCACTCCATTAGCTCTACTATTCCTTGAAACTGTGGATTATTTCTAAGATATTCGGCTTGCGTTCTTGCATCTGTTCCAAATATCATCATCATATCATAATCTGATGCACCGTAATCATCTTGAAGTTCATCAACAAAATTACTGCATATAACAGCACCCTTATTTAATGCGGGGTTTTCAGCTTCGTTTGACAAATTTTCAGTATTCATAAATTTGTACTTTTAATGTTGTTCAGTGCAATTAAGCCCCCACTGAAATAAGGCTGCATACCGTTACCAACCATACTAAAAAGATACAGTTGGTGCATTTAATACTCTGCGTTTTGCTTGTTCCATTGTCATTTCTGCATGGATAAATTCATCAGCACACGCTTGTTTTTGTTTTTCTAAAAGGATTTTCACTTCATCAACCGAAAAAGTACGGTTGGTAACATTGTGTAAATCCAATGCCTGAGTTATGCTTTCAGGAGAGCTTCCACAATTTGTTTTCATTTTTATTTCAATTTAAAGTTATTACTATTTTGTCGGCACTGTATTTACACAAGTTATTAGTAAACATATTAAAGAACATACGCTTTCATAAGTTGAAAGAAATATCTCAAATCATATCCTTTATATTCGAGGGCTTTCTTTATTTCGTTATGAAACCTATTATCCTTATCATGTAAGCAATATACACATACATCATTTGGTATAATTATTAGCTCAGTAATATCTTTATCTGAACCAGTTGCATCAATGCTAAAAACTACTTTTAAGTTCATCATGTCGTTTTGTTTTAAGTTATTAATAAAATACGTTTACTAACACGTTGTATATGTCAGTTTTGCCAATTGGCTTTTGTGCTTTGAATGATAGTAT
>CAYTXQ010000004.1:0-24398 GCA_964441535.1 uncultured Muribaculaceae bacterium | reverse complement strand
ATAAGACAATCGGTCTAATAATTGTTAAGAAAAATGATAAGTATATTATGGAGTATTGTTCAGATAATAGAATAATTGCTAAAGAATATGAATTGATATAGTATTTTAATGTTTTTAATATATAAAAATAGATAAAGAATTGTTAAATGTTGGAAGTATAAACTTTTTAGAAAAAGATATAATAAATATAAAATGCAATAAATTAAAAATATATTATTTTAATACTCAAACTAGTGGTACAATTATTTTTAAAATAAGTGATAAAAGCCTTAACATAATAAGTAATTCGCCATAAAATATAGTACATTACTAGTAATGTTTAAATATAGAAAAAGAGAAAAAATCTCTTTTTCCTTTTTTTATATTAATAAATAAGTTATAATTTAATTAGGGTGATTATTATGAATGTTTATTTATTAGTTAGTGATAGTGGATATTTAATTCGAGATAAAATAAATGAATTAGTAGATGAAGATTCAATAATAAATAAATTTGATTTAGAAGAAGATTCTTTGGATGATATTATTGAAGATTCCAGTTATGAGATGCTATTTAATGAAAAAAAAATTAATATAATTTATAATTCTAATATATTTAATACCAAAAAATTATCTGATAATGAATATGATAGATTTATAAAATTTATAAATAATACAAGTGTGGAATTAATTTTTATAACTCAATCTGTAGATGAAAGAAAGAAGATTACTAAATATTTTAAAGATAATTGTAATTTTTTTGAATTAAAAATTAATAATGATTCAGAACTTAATAAAATAGTAATAAATAAATTTAAAGAAGATGGCTATAATATAGATTATAATTGTGTTTTATACATAATAACACAATGTTTATCTAATTATGATTTAATAATTAATGAAATAGAGAAAATAAAAATATTCTATGGAGTAAATAAGGATATAAGATTAGATGATTTAAGAGATTTAGTATCAAAAAATATAGAAAATGATTTTTTTAAATTCACTAATGCTGTTATAAGAAAAGACTATAAAAGAATATATGAATTATATGAAGATTTACTAACTATTAAATTTGAACCAATGATATTAATAACAATATTATCTAATCAATATCGTAATATATTCAAAGCCAAATATTATTTAAATAAAAAATATAGTGTAAAAGATATAGTAAATAAATTAGGTATTAAAAAATATCCTGCAGAATTAGCAATACAAAATAGTTATAATTATACTAGTCAAGAATTAATGGATAAATTATATCAATTGTCAGAATTAGATCTAATGATTAAAAATTCTAAAGTAGATAAATATATTGGATTTAATAATTTTATTTTAAATATATAAAAAGAAAAAGCTTAATTTAAAACTTTTATTTTTTCTGTGTTTTTAAAGCTTAATTTAGCTATTTCTTTCAGTTTATCAAAGCCATATTTTTCTACTATTTTTTTACCAACTTCATCTACTAAAGACCCTGCCCCTTTAGGAATTTCCATGCCAATTTCTTTACTCAATTTATCCATTTCTTTTAAAAATATATACCTACTTATTATTGAAGCAGCTGCAACACTATAACATTTATCTTCTGCATGAGTAGAGAAAGTTATATTAGTTACTTTTTCTTTGGCTAATTTGATATGTTCAAAATATTTTTTAGGATATACAAACTGATCTACTACTATATAATCATAAGTATAGTTATCTTTTTTTAATAGAGTAGTTAATACTTTATTATGTAGTATTGATTTAATACGGTTCATATTAAAATCAGTATTATAATTTTCATTATATGTTTTATTATCTAATATAAATGTAGTATATGGAATTCTTTTAATTATTAAAGGTGCTATTTTAATTATTTTATCATCAGTAATTTTCTTAGAATCTCTTACTCCTAAGTCTTGCAAGAAGATTATGTTATCTTTACTTACATAAGTTGCAGTAACTACAATAGGACCAAAGTAATCTCCTGTACCAACTTCATCTGATCCCACTGTACTTTTGTTTATAAATCTTAAATCTTTTTCTTCATCTTTTTTCTTTTCATCTTTATCTATTTCAATAATTCTATTATTCAAGAATTTTTCTTGATCTACCCATAAGTTAGCATCTATATCTGCTGAAACTCCTTGAAACATTACTTTACCAGATTCATATAAAGTTATTACTGTGTCTGCTTCTACTGCTTGAAAAACAGAATAAGGTGGAGTTTTTTCTTTTGTTAAGTCTTTGTAGTATTCTATCATTTTACTTTTAACATTATCACTTACTTTAAATACTATAGTCATGGGACACCTCTTATTAATTTTATCATAAAAAACTTTTAATTTCATTAAAATTATATTATAATGTAAATAATAGGAGGCATTGATATGACAATAATAGATATTGTAGTTGTTCTATTTCTATTAATGGGTTTAATTGCAGGATTTAAAAGAGGGCTTATACAAAGTACTGTCGTTTTTATGGGTAGTATTATTTTAGTAATATTTTCTTATCTGTTAAAAGATGCGGTCAGTGTAGTATTTTATACTCGTTTACCATTTTTTAAATTTGGAGGATTCTTTGATGGAGTTACAGTACTTAATATTTTAATATATGAACTTCTTGCATTCTTAGTTATATTTGTAGTATTGTCCTTGGTTTTAAAATTGATTGTTAAAGCAACAGGGATATTGGAAAAGATATTGAAATATACTGTTGTATTAGGTATACCATCAAAAATCTTAGGAGCTGTTTTTGGATTTATAGAATCGTTTATAATATTATTTATAATACTATTTGTGTTAGCTCATATTAATTATACTAAAGACATATTTAAAGATAGTAAGTATACAAATACGATATTAACAAAATCTCCAGTATTATCTAAAATAGCTGATCAAACGTACAATAGTGTAAATGAAATAATGGGATTAAAAGATATATATAAAAATAATGATTCTAAAAAGATAAATTCTGCAGCATTAGAAATATTATTAAAATATGATATAATTACTCCTAAGAATGTAGAGAAATTAATTAAAATGAATAAAATTGAAATAGATAACAGTGATTCAATTTTAAATAAATATAGGGAGAAATAATATGATAAAACACTTAAGTAAGAATGATGATTTTAAAAGTATTATAAGTAATGGTACTTGGTTGGTAGATTTTTATGCTGATTGGTGCGGACCATGTAAAATGCTTGGAAGTGTACTTGAAACTTTAGAAGATACAAATATTTTAAAGGTGAATGTTGATGAATTTCAAAGTTTATCTATGAATTATAAAGTTATGTCTATTCCAAATATAATTATATTTAAAGATGGAAATATGGTTAAGTCTTCTATCGGATTCTCATCCAAAGAAGAAATAATAAAGTTATTAAATTAAGAAGGAGAATAAAAAATGGATAAAAACGTAGAAGAGAATAGTAATAATATTGAAACTAATGTTCCAGAAGTATTAGTTAAAGAAGAAAAAGATGATGGATCTAGAGAATTTGTTGAAAAGAAAAAGCCATTATTAAAAATTATAGTTATAACAGCTATTATTTTATTATTAATGGCAGGAGGACTTATAGTATATTACCAGTATATAAAGTCATATCCTAAAGAAGTTTTTATAACAGCTATTGATAAATTAGAAAATAGTTTTATTGATAAAACTAAAAAATTGGAAAGTGTTAAAACAACCACTACAACTATGAACCTAACTATGAATGCTACAACTAAAGATACTTCCACATCTAGTATGTATAATGCTTTAAATAAGATAAATGCTAATTTTATAATGTATACTGATATTAAAAACAGTATTACTGACATTAAACTTAATTCAACTTATGATGGAACTGAATTACTTAATGCTGAAGCATATTATAAAGATAATAATATATATTTGTTACTTGAAAATATATATTCAAAATATATATCAGTTCCTATAGAAAATCAATACGTAGAAGAAGTTAAATATAGTGAGCAAGATTTAAATAATGTGGTTACAGGAGTTTTAACAGCTTTTAAATCTACATTTAAAGATAGTTATTTTAGTAAAAGTAAAGTAACTACAAAAGTAAATGGAAAAGAAGTAAATTTAAATAAAAGCACTCTAAAAATAACAGAGCATAATTATGTAGTGATATTAAATAAATTTTTTGATAGTCTTATTAATAATAAAACTTTTATAAAATCAGTAACTAATTTAACTGGAGAATCTGAAGAAAATGTTATTGCTAATTTAAGAAAAGAAAAAAGTAATATAAAGGATAACTACAAAGATTTAAAAAATACAGATATAAGTATTTATACTAAAGGATTATCTGAAGCAGTTAAATTTGAAATAGTTAATAAAGACAATAATATAAAAATGTATGTAGTAGAAAATAAAAAAGATGATTATGAGTTTGCTCTTAACTATAGTTATGAAGAAAATCAGATGATGAATTTAAAAATATCTTATGTTTTAGAAAGTGATGATAAAGCAAAAATTGTTGCAGAAATTAAAGATGGAAATGATGATACTTTAACATTAAATATGAATTATACTGTCAAATACGATGAAATTTTGGAAGAAAAAGATGTTACAAATTCAATTCCATATACTAGTTTAACTGAAGAAGATTACAATAGTATATATGCCAGTTTATTACAAAAAGAAGGTATAGCTAGTTTAATAAGTGTATTTGTAACTACTCAACCAATTGAAGCGATTGAAACAACAATTCAGTAAAAAAGAGATTCTTATGAGTCTTTTTTAATGACTTCTTTTGCTGTATGATTGTAAGCTCTTAATAAATTACCTGCACCTAGTTTAATACCTCCAAAATATCTTACTATTATAATTAAACAATTATTTAAATTATTTCTTTCAATTATATTTAATATAGGAGTTCCTGAAGTACCATTAGGTTCTTTATCATCTGTTTTCTTAATATTATTATTTATTTTATATGCATAAGGAAAATGTTTAGCATTTTTGTTCTTCTTTTTAATATTTTCGATTATATTATTAATTTCTTCTATATTATTTATTTCAAAATAATATCCAATAAATTTACTTTTTTTAATCTCATAATAATATTCATTAATAAGTTTCATATATTTCACCAACTCAATTATACTAAATTATTTTCTTAAATTATAGTATAATAAGATTAGTGGTGAGTATCATGTTTAAAAAAGAATTATCAATAGTTCCTCGTAAACCAGGATCTTATCAGATGTTTAACCAAGATAATGTCATTATTTATATTGGTAAAGCAAAAAATTTAAAATCAAGATTAAGTTCTTATTTTAATCGTGCTTTAAATGGTAAAACTGCTTTAATGGTTAGTGAAGTACATCATTTTAAATATGTTGTTACTTCCAGTGAACTTGAAAGTTTTATATTGGAATTAAATTTAATAAAAAAGTATAATCCCAAATATAATATTTTATTAAAAGATGATAAAAGTTATCCATACATAGAATATATCAGTAAACCATATCCTAAACTTAAAGTAGTAAGATATCTTACTATTAAAAGAAAAGATAATAGAAAATTATTTGGACCTTTTCCTAATGCTTATGCTGCTAGAAGAATAGTTAATTTACTCAACAGACTTTATCCTTTAAAGAAATGTGAAGGTAATCCTAAAGAAGTATGTTTATATTATCATATTAATGAATGTTTAGGTTATTGTGTAAAAAAAATAGATTCAGCAGCACTTCAAAAAATGGAACATGAAATTATAGATTTTTTAAGGGGAAACGAAAAATTTATAAAAGATAAAATCATGAAAGATATAGAAAAATATAGTGAAATATTAAATTATGAAAAGGCTTTAGAATTAAAAAAAGAACTAGAATACATGAATATAATATTATCTAAACAGAAAGTTGAATTAGATGACTTAGTAGATAGAGATATAATAAGTTATTATTCTAATGAAGGTTTTATAAGTACCCAAATATTTTTTATAAGACACGGTAAGTTGGTAGGAACTCATGATGATATATTTACAATAGTGGATATTACTAAAGAAGAATTAGAATATTATATAGGTAATTTTTATTCAAGAAATGAAATACCTAATGAAATATTAATTGATTCAGATATTGATTCAAATTTATTAGAAGAACTTTTAAAAACTAAAATAATTGTACCAATAAAGGGTAAAAAGAAAAAACTTATAGACATGGCTAAAATGAATGCTAAACTAAATTTAGAAAATCATTTAGAAATAAAATATAGTAATAAAGAAGATGCTAATGAAAAATTAAAAGAAGTATTAAATTTAGATAATCTATATAGAATAGATGTATTTGATAATTCTAATCTTTTTGGTAGTTATTATGTAAGTGGAATGGTAGTATTTAAAAATGGAAGTCCTTCAAAGAAAGATTACAGAAAATATAAAATAGAATCTGAAACTTATGATGATTATAATGCTATGAAGGAAGTAATATATAGAAGATATCAAAGAATGCTAATGGAATCGAGTGAAAGACCAGATTTAATATTGGTTGATGGAGGAATTACTCAAGTAAATGCATGCATTAATATATTAGAAAGTCTTAAATTAAACATTAGAGTATGTGGTTTAGTAAAAAACGATAAACATAGAACTAATGAATTATTAGATGGAAATACTAAAGAAATAATTGATATAGATAAAAACAGTAGTCTATTTCATTATTTAGGAAGAATCCAGAATGAAGTACACAGATATACTATTAATTATCATAGACAAATAAGAAGTAAAGGCTCTATAGGTAGTGTTTTAGATAATATAAGTGGTATTGGTAATGTTAGAAAAAAAGAACTAATAAAAGAATTTAAAAATATAGAAAATATTAAAAAAGCCTCATTAGAAGAATTAGAAAAAATATTACCTAAAAATATTGCAGTTAAAGTTAAGAATTATTTTAATGAAAATATCTAATTAGTTTGTAGTTAGATATTTTTTATTGTATAATATAAATGGTGATTGTAGTGAGTACCTCAGTAAAAATTGACTATAGTATAAAAGTTTCAAGTAGAGTATTAGATTGTTTAAATCCAGACTGTATCTGTATACCAATAGATAGAGATACTAGAATTATTGCAAAAGATAAAGAATATATATATAAAAATACTTTAGTTGCAGAAGATAAAAATGGTAAAATATTTAGTTCTATAAGTGGCAACTGTCTTGGAATAAAAGAAATAATAGGTAGAAACTATTTAGTAATTAAGAATGACTATAAAGAGAAAATATTAAAAAATACAGGAAATAAAAGTGATATATCAAAGTATTCTAAAGAGAAAGTTATAGAATTAGTAGATGATTTGGCTAATAATGATTTAATTAAAATAACAAAGGATGAACTTAATACTGGAACTGTAAACACTTTAATAATTAATGGTATGGATAAAGAACCATATTCAGTATCTAATATATTTTTATTAAAAAAATATTTAGATGAAGAATTAGAGACTATAGATGCTATATCCGAGATATTTGGAATAGATGAAACATTTTTAGTAATAAAAAACAATGATAAAGATTTAATAAATGATTTAATTGATCACATAGGAACTTATCCATCTATAAAGTTAAAAATTATATCTGATATATATCCAATTAAACATCCATCATTAATTGCTAAAACTGTAATTAATATTAAGAGAAATGATTATATAGTAATTGATGTTAAAGATATTTATACTTATTATGAAATATTAAAAAAGAAAAAACCTAAAACAGAAAGTTTAGTTACCATAACTGGTAATGGTATAGAGGATCCTAAGGTAATAAACATTAAATTATATAGTCCTATTAAACCTTTTATTGAAGAACACTTTAAATTAAAAAAAGGAGACTATCATTATATAGAAAATGGATTAATTTCTGGTAAAGAAGTAGATATAACATCATATATTATTAATCCAGAAACTGAGATGTTATTATATAGTGAAATAGTTTCTCATAAAAATAATAAATGTATTAATTGCGGTGCATGTATGGAAGTTTGTCCTATGAAATTAAATCCTAGTAAAAAAGATGATAAAAATTTATGTATCAGATGTAATTTATGTTCTTATGTATGTCCATCGCACATAAATCTATTAGAGAAAAGAGATAAAAATTTATGAAAGATTTAGGACCATTTATTCATAGTGGGAATTCAAATAAAAAAATAATATTAAATTATATTCTTGCATTACTACCTTTAATAATTTTTGGATTTTATAAAAACGGAATATTTTTATATAATAAAGAACTTGTATCATTATTAGATATGTTTAAACCTATATATCTTCCTTTCTTAGGTGCTTTAATATTTTTTGTAGTAGATTATATATATAATTTGATAAAAAAAGAAAAGTATTCTATTACAGAAAATTTTGATATATTATACGGTTTAATATTAGGAATGATAGTTCAACCAAGAATATCAGTAATAGTTTTTATTATAACTTTAATTATATGTGCTGTATTATTTAAGTTATTATCTAGATTTAAAAACTTAAATATTAATTCAGTTGCTATAACAAAAATAATAATATCATTAATAGTCTTAAGATTTTCTACTGGAAGTTATCAGAATATATATGAAAACAAAGTATTATTAGATTATTCGGTATTTGATATGTTTTTTGGTAAATCAGTAGGTGGAATAGATTCAACTAATGTGTTTTTATGTATAATTGCATACTTATTTTTATCAAGTACTAAATTATATAAGAAAGAAATTCCATTTTATTTAATTACAATATATTCTTTAATAAATATTATATTTGCTTTTTTAATAAAGGATTATAGTATAGTGATTAATAATTTACTGGGAAATACATTTATATTTGCATCAGTATTTATAGCCCCTAATATAATCAATACTCCAAAAAGTATAAAAGGGAAAAAGTTATTTGGAGTTCTTCTTGCAATAATTATGTTGTTTTCATCAATATTTATAAAATCTGATGCAATATATATAGCAATAGTAATTACTTCATTATTAACTCCAGTTATTGATAAAAAATATAGTTAAATATTAAAAATAAGCCTATTTTGATAAAAATCGGCTTATTTTTTGTCTAAAAAAAGGAAATTGGGCACTTAGGTGTAATATATAATAGTAGAGGCGGTTTTATGGCTTTTATAGATAATGAAGAAATAAATAATATTAGACAGACAGCAAATATTATAGACATTATAAGTAGTTATATTCCATTGGAACAAAAAGGAAGAAATTATTTTGGAGTATGTCCTTTTCATAATGATCATTCTCCTAGTATGAGTGTATCTAGTGAAAAACAGATATATAAATGCTTTTCTTGCGGTGCTACTGGAAATGTATTTACATTTGTCCAAAATTATGAAAATCTTTCGTTTGTAGAAAGTGTAGTGTTAGTTGCTAAAAAAGTTGGTATTAATATAAAGTCAAACATAGAAGAAAATAAAACAAGTAAATATGATAAATATTATAAAATTATGGATACATCATTAAAGTTTTATATGAATAATTTAAATACTAACGATGGCTTAACTGCTAAAGAGTATTTACTTAAAAGAGATATAAATGAATCTATAATTAAAGAATTTAGAATAGGATTATCTTTAGACAGTAATAATACATTAACAAATTTATTAATTAAGAAAAATATAGATAAAAAAGATATGTTAGATTTAGGTTTATCTAATAAAGATGGTCTTGACTATTATGATGTTTTTACAAAAAGAATAATGTTTCCTTTAGAGGATATTAATGGAAATGTAGTTGGATTTAGTGGACGTATATATAAAACTGATAATACATCTAAATATGTAAATACTAAAGAAACATTAATATTTAAAAAAGGTTATATGTTATTTAATTACCATAGAGCCAAAGACAGTATTAAAAGATTAGGATATGTAATAATAGTTGAAGGATTTATGGATGCTATAAGACTTTATTCTTCTAATATTACTAATGTAATTGCTACTATGGGTACTAGTCTTACTACTGAACAGATAAATTTTATAAAAAAATTAAGATGTAAAGTAATGTTATGTTTGGATAATGATAATGCCGGTAATACAGCAACTTATTCTATAGGAGAATCTTTAGAAGCAAACAATGTAAATGTTTCTGTAGTAAAATTAAATGATTCAAAAGATCCAGATGAATATATTGTTAAATATGGAGTTGAAAATTTCAACAATAAGATTAATACTAGTATTACATTTAGTGATTTTAAATTAAATTATTTAAAAAAAGATAAGAATTTGAATAATAGTGAAGATTTAGCGAATTATATAAATGAAGTATTATCAAGTTTAACTAAAAGTAATGATGAGATATTAAAAGAAATTACCATTAAGAAGTTAAGTAAAGAGTTTGATATATCTTATAATTTATTAAAAGAAAAACTTAACTTGAATAATAAAATTGTCAAGGAGAAGAAAAAAGATCCTATAATAATAGAAAATAAAAAAGATAAGTATGATGTAGCCTGTGAAAGAGTTTTATATTATATGATGAATGATTTTAAATATATAAAATCATTTCAAAATAATGTTGGTTATTTCAGTAAAAAAATATATAGAGAAGTGGCTAATGAAATTACATATTATTATGAAGAAAATAAAAATATATCTGTAGCAGATTTTATAACTTTTTCTTTAAAAAATGAGCATGTATATAGTTTAGTTTTAAGTATTATAAGTAATTCAAGTGATGATGAAATAAATCAAAGTAATTTTAATATATATTTAGATTTAGTAAAAGAACAGAATGTAAAATCAGAAATTAGTATATTAAAAGAAAGATTAAAAAATGAACTAGATTCAGAAAAGAAATTAATTATTGCAGAAAAGATAGCAAAATTAAAAAAAGGAGTGTTTAATAATGGTTAATGAAGTAAAAACATTAGAAGAAAGAACAGAGGAATTAATAAAATTAGGAAAAGAACAGGATGGTAAAATTACATTTGAGCAACTTGCCGAAACATTAAAGGGTTTAGATATAGATAGCGATGATTTAGATAATTTATATGATGTATTTGTAATTAATGGTATAGAAGTTGTCTCAGAATCTGATGATTCTTCAAAAGGTGGGACGTCTTTAGGAGATGGAGAAGAACCTGTATTATTAGAAGTAGAAGAAATAGTAAGAGATGCAAATATAAACGATCCGGTAAGAATGTATTTAAAAGAAATAGGAAGAATTAATCTTTTAAGTTCTCAAGAAGAGGCAAATTTATCAATTAGAGTTGCTAATGGAGATGAAGAAGCAAAAAATACATTAGCAGAATCCAATTTACGTTTAGTGGTATCTATTGCTAAAAGATATGTTGGTAGAGGTTTATTATTCTTAGATTTAATTCAAGAAGGTAATATAGGATTAATGAAAGCAGTAGAGAAATTTGATTATGATAAAGGATTTAAATTTTCTACATATGCTACTTGGTGGATTAGACAGGCTATAACAAGAGCATTGGCCGATCAGGCAAGAACTATAAGAGTACCAGTTCATATGGTTGAAACAATTAATAAAATGGCTCGTATTCAAAGACAGATGACTTTAGAATTAAATAGAGAACCATCTGAAGAAGAAATTGCAGAAAAAATGGGGATTACAGTAGAAAAAGTAAGAGAAGTAATTAAAATAAGTCAAGATCCTGTATCATTAGAAACACCTATAGGAGAAGAAGATGATTCTCATTTAGGAGATTTTATAAAAGATACTAGCAGTTTAAGTCCTGAAGAATATGCTACAAATGAAATTTTAAAAGAGGAAATACAAAGCGTTCTATTAACATTACAAGAAAGGGAGCAAGAAGTTCTGGAATTAAGATTTGGTTTAATAGATGGTACTAGTCATACTCTAGAAGAAGTTGGTAAAAGATTTAATGTTACTAGAGAAAGAATTAGACAAATAGAAGCCAAAGCATTAAGAAAATTAAGACATCCATCTCGTGCTAAAAAACTTAAAGACTTCTTAACTGATTAATTATGTTGTCAGATAGATTATTAAGTTTAACTAAATTTATTAATAAAAAAGATTTAGTTGCTGATATAGGATGCGATCATGGATTATTAAGTATATATTTAGTTAAAAATAAATTATGTAAAAAAGTTATAGCTACTGATATAAATCCAAAAGCATTAAATAATGCAATAAATAATATAAAAAATAATAATTTAGTTAAAGAAATAGAAACCAAATTAGGTAAGGGTTTAGAACCAATAAAAGATGAAAATATTAATACTGTTATAATATCTGGAATGGGTACTAATACAATAATTCATATGTTTGAAAATGTAGATAAAAAATATAAAGTAATTACTCAGTCAAACAATGATTACTATAATTTAAGAAAATATTTTGTAAACAAAGATTATAAAATAAAGGCTGAATCTATAGTACTTGATAACGATAAGTATTATATTAATATTGTATTTATTCCAGGTATAAAAAAATATTCTAAAAAAGAACTGTTATATGGATCATTTCTAATAAACGATAAAAAAAATATAAACTATTTTATTTCTATATTAAATAAAAATAAATCTATATATAAAAAAATACCATATAAAAATATAGTAAGAAAAATAGATTTAAAGATAAGAATTAAATATTTAAAAAATATAATTAACAATTTAAGTAATTAGATTGTTTTTTATTGAAAAAATACTGGATTATTTACATTTGTAACATTTGTTTTTTCTTCTTTATCATTACTAGTATTATCAGAATCATTAGAATTTAATGCACTAACTATTTTTAAGACATTTTTAGTGTTATTTAACATTGGTTTTGCTTTGTAGTAAAGTGGAATAGCTTTATTAGCAATATTTAACCCTCTATCAATAAAATTTAATATTACAGGAAGACTAATTTTACTACCGTTCATATTAACCACCTTACTAAATAATATGAAATTTATATATAAAAGTTACAAAAATCACATATTATTCACGTAATGTTTATATAATATATATTTTTATTTAAAAAAGTAAAATCATGTGTTATAATCTATAAAGAATAGAGTAGTGTGGAGGGGTAATTTACATGAAACTTAAAAAAAAGAATAAAAGTGAAAAAATAGATTTAATAAATCCTAATGTTGATGAAATAAAAAGAAGCAAATCTAAAAAAACTTATAAGTATAAAGTAAAAGACAAAGAAGGAAAACTTTTAGTAGGATATTTTGGGGGATATTCAGAATTTGATATACAGTCATATCTAATAAACGAAGGATATGAAGTTCTTGAAATAAAAACTAACTGGTGGATTAATTTTGCTTTTGGTGGTAGTGGATTTATGACTAAAAGAATGTCTTATAAGGAACTAATCTTCTTTTTAAGTCAGTTGTCTACTTATATTAAAAGTGGTATAACTTTAACTGATTCAATGAGAATATTATCCAAACAAATGGGTAAACAACATGATAGAAAAAGAATATTTGATTCTATAGTATATCAACTAATAATGGGTGAATCTTTTTCTTCATCATTAGAAAAGCAAGGTGTTGTTTTTCCAGATTTATTAATAAATATGTTAAAAGCAGCTGAAGCATCAGGAAGTTTGGAAGAAACTTTAGATGATATGTCTAGTTATTATACTGAAGTAGATAAAATTAAGAAACAGATGGTAAACGCTATAATGTATCCTGCTATAATTACTGTATTTGCAATGGCTGTAGTTACATTTATAATGTTATATGTTGTTCCTCAGTTTGTAGATATATATAAACAAATGGGAGCAGAAGTATCTGGCCTTACTAAAATAGTTATTAATTTATCACTTTTTTTAAAAAAGAATATATTTACAATCTTTATATTTATATTTATTTTTATATTTTTAACAATATTTATATATAATAAAAATAAGACTCTTAGAAGAATTTTGCAAAAAATTGCTATGAAAACACCTGTATTTAGTAAAATAATTATTTATAATGAATTAAGTGTTCTTACTAAAACATTTTCTTCATTATTAAAAAACAATGTATTTATAACAGAAAGTGTAGATATATTAAGTAAAATTACTAGAAATGAAATATATAAAAATATAATGTTTAAAACTATTAATAATATATCTAAAGGAGAAAAAATATCTGAATCATTTAAAAATCATTGGGCTGTACCTGATGTAGCATATTATATGATTGTAACTGGGGAATCTACTGGAGAACTAGCAAGTACTATGAAAACAGTAAGTGAATATTATCAGGAATTACATAAAAATATAGTATTAAATTTAAAAACATTTATAGAACCTATAATGATAGTATGTCTTGCACTTGTAGTTGGAGTAATAATATTATCAGTTATAATGCCAATGTTTGCTATATACGAACAAATATCTATTTAAGGAGAAATTATGATATATATATTATTATTTATAATTGGTACTGTTTTTGGATCTTTTTTTCATGTTATTGGCACTAGACTTCCAAAAAACGAATCAATTCTTAAACCTGGAAGTCATTGTGAATTTTGCAATAACAATTTAAAATGGTATGATTTAATCCCAATAATATCTTTTATATCAACTTTAGGAAAATGTAGATATTGTAAAAAAAGATTATCATTGTCATATTTATTTATTGAATTATTAACTGGATGTTTATTTGCATGCAATTATAAAATATTTGGATTAAGTTATGAATATTTTATTAGTTTGATAATAACTTCTATTATAATTATTATTTATATAAGTGACTTTAAATATTTTATTATATTAGATAGTCCTTTAGTTATAGGAACTATTATTATAATGTTATTATTATACTTAGACCAGAATTTTAAATTTCTAATACAATCTGTTGGTAGTGGACTAGTTATATTTCTAGTTATGTTTGTCATTAAATTATTTGGAGATAAAATATTTAATAGAGAAAGTTTAGGTGGGGGAGATATTAAATTTTCTTTTATAATAGGATTATGTCTAGGTATAAAATTAGGACTTATTTGTATAGTTTTATCATGTTTTTTAACTTTTCCTTATGCACTTTACTTATTAGTTAGTAAGCATGAAAGAGAAATACCTTTTGGACCTTTTCTCGGAATGAGTTTATATTTTGTATTTGTATTTTCTAATTATTTTAGAATAATACTGGATGTTTTATTTACATATTAAAAGATATCTTATTAGATATCCTTTTTAATTTTCTTCTTCACTAGGTTTTGATTTTATATCCTGACCTATTAATTTATCAATATTCTTATTACTAAAACTTATAAAGTCTGATTCTAGATCTATTATTCTTAATATTTCTTCTAAAGTAGTTTCTCCAGTTGCTGCTTTCATTAAGCCATCTTGAAGTATTGTAATAACTCCTGAACCATAAACTAAATTTCTTAATTCTTCTTTTCTAATACCATTAGTAATTCCGTCTCTAATTTCTTGGTTTATAAGTAATACTTCATGTACAGCCAAACGACCACTAAAACCATTTATACATTTGTCACAACCTTTAGATACATATATTGAATTTACTTCAACACCCAATAATGTTTTAAATAATTCCTTTTCATAAGTTGTAGTTGTTCTTTCTTCTTTACAGTGAGGGCATAATCTTCTAGCCAATCTTTGACTAATGATACCATTTAAAGCAGATCCCAATAAATATCTTTCTACTTCCATATCTAGTAGTCTTTCAATAGTATTTAATGAATTGTTTGTATGTACTGTAGATAATACTAAATGTCCTGTAATTGATGCCCTAACTGCTATTCTTGCAGTTTCATCATCTCTAATTTCACCAATCATTATTATGTCAGGGTCTTGTCTTAATATACTTCTTAAGGCTGAGGTAAATGTTAAACCTATTTCAGGCATAACTTGTAATTGATTTATTCCTTCAATAGCCATTTCTATTGGATCTTCAACTGTAATTATATTTCTGGCTTCTATATTTAATTTTTGTAGCATTGCATATACAGTAGTTGATTTACCAGTACCAGTAGCACCAGTAATTAATATAATACCACTAGGCATCGCTAATAATTTTTTAGCTATTTTTAAATTGTTTTCTGAAAAATCTAAAGTCTCTAATCCTTCAAGACTCATAGTATAATCTAATATTCTTATAACTATTTTTTCTCCATCTTGAATAGGTAAACTACTTACACGTAAATCTAAAGTTACATTTTCTAATTTACTTTTAATAGCACCATCTTGAGGTAATCTTGATTCAGTAATATTCATACCAGATATTATTTTTATTCTGGTAATCATATTTTTCTTAACTCCATTAGGTATATATGCATAGTCCATTAAAAGACCATCTACTCTTATTCTAACTTTTAATTTATCTGGAAATGGATCAAAATGAATGTCACTTGCATTTTTATTAATAGCATCTAAAATGATTTCATTTACAATCTCAACGATAGGAACATTTTCAAAATCAAATTCGCGTAACATCATTACACCCCGTATCTTTATTCTATTTATTATTATATCTTAAAATTTATAATTACACAATATTTTTTTATTAAAAAGGAATTAGTTATTTTTTAGATAATATATATTATGAAAGATATTATTCGACATAATTCTTTTTAATTTAATGATATATTACTTAAGGTGATTAATTTGAAAAG
Organism: uncultured Muribaculaceae bacterium; assembly: GCA_964441535.1. GTDB lineage: Bacteria > Bacillota_I > Bacilli_A > RF39 > UBA660 > CAYNLX01. The sequence goes on along the minus strand of CAYTXQ010000004.1, from coordinate 7,868 downwards.
ATATTTATTTCCTGTAATACTAGGTATTTTATGTTGTACTGCATATTTTTTTATAATTTATGATACAGATAGAGAGAAAATAATCAATAATACTGTCAAAGTATCTTTCTTTCAGACCGGGGCTTATAAATCACTAGATAATGCTACTAAGAATATGGGTGATGGAATAATAATAAAAGATAAAGATTTATATAGAGTATATGTTTCAATATTAAGTGAAAAAGATAATATTAATAAATATAAAAATTATTATGATGAAAATAAAGTAAATTATTATATAAGAGATTTAAAAATAGATGAGAAATTTAAAGAGGAATTAGATGTTTTAGAAACAATTATGATGAATACAAAAGATGACACAGTAAACCATAAATTGAATGGAGAAATATTAAATAAGTATAAGGAGTACATAAGAAGATATGATGTTGAGGGAAGTGCCTGAGGAAGAAAAACCAAGAGAAAGATTAATTAAATATGGAGTAGATAAGTTAAGTGATACAGAAATTCTATCAATAATATTAAGAACAGGTACAAAAAATACAAGTGTTAAAGATTTATCCACTATATTATTAAAACAAATTAATGGAATAGACAAATTATATAATATAACTTTCAAAGATTTATCTAAAATAAAAGGAATTGGCAACTCTAAAGCATGTTCTATTATCGCTTCATTAGAATTAGGTAAAAGATTATCAATGAGAAAATATGAAAACATAAAACTTAATAATTCAGAAAATATATTCAATTATATAAAAGATTATTTTAATAATATAAATCAGGAAGTGTTTATAGTAATATGTCTTGACAGCAAAAAGAATTTAATTAGTTATAGAGAAATATTTAGAGGTACTTTAAATGAAAGTATTATACATCCTAGAGAAATATTCAAATATGCTTATGAAGTTTCAGCTTCTTCTATAGTTATTGTACATAATCATCCTTCTAAAGATGTCACACCTTCTAAAGAAGATATTGAAATAACTAGAATAATTACTGAAATATCTAAAATAATGAAAATTTCTCTAATAGATCATCTAATAATTGGAAATAATAATTACTATAGTTTCTATAATGACGGGAGAATTAATAATGAGAAGATTATTTTCTAAAAGTAGTATATTAATAATTTTTATACTAACTTTTTTATTTAGAAATAATATAATTAATTTAATGAGTTATTTTAATAGTGTATTTAATTATCATGATAATAGTTTATTAGCAGAAACTTTAAGAATAGAAAATCTTGATTTAAAAAACGAATTAGATAATATAACAGATTTATATGATGTAGATGATTATAATTTAAAAAAGATTAATGCCAGAATATTTATTAATAATATATATAATTCTAATAATATAGTTTTAAATAAAGGAGAGCATGATAAAGTAAGCATAGGAAGTCCTGTTATAAATAATAAAGGCTTAGTAGGGGTAATATCTAAAGTTACTAAAAACACTTCTACTGCAAGTTTAATTCATGTAAGTAATATATCAGTAGTTATAAATGATGAATATGGGGTTTTAAACTATAAGAATAATGAACTAATAGTTAAAAATATATATAATGCTAAAATAAACGATATAGTTTATACTTCAGGATTATCTACTATACCATACGGTATAATAACAGGGTATGTTTATAGAATATATAATGACTATGTAATTATTAGAAGTAAAGTTAATTTTGATAAATTAAGTTATCTTACAATACTAGAAAGAGATTAATATGGAATTATTACTTATACTTTTAGATGTTTTAATATATAATTTAACTAGTTGTAATTCATACTTTTTTCTAATTTCAATTTATTTGTGTTTATATTATAAAAAATATAAATTATTATCTTTTATATGTTTAATTGTTTTAGCACTTACTATGGACTATAATTTTATTTTTATAATATTTTCTTATATATTAATATATTTTTTAATTAATAGAAAATCTTCGGTATCATTATCCAAGTATTTAATAATTAATATTACAGGGCTTATTATTATGTTGGGTTATATTAATAAAACTAATATACTTTATGACTTTATATTTAATTTAATATTTATAATTATTAGTTATAAATATATAAAAATTTACATAAAATTATTTGGGTGAATAATATATGAATTATGATATAAATATGATAAGTAGTAAAATTAAGAATAATAAAAAGAGTAATAGAAGTACTAAACTTAAGAATTTTATTTCCAGAGTGTTAATAACTATTATTTTAGTATTAGTAAGTGTAATTTATATTAATAAGAGTGATAAGAATTTATTATTATATAAAGAGCATATTTTTGGAAATGATATAGAGTTAGGTAAATTCAATAAATTTTATAAAAAATATCTTGGTAATATATTTCCTTATAAAGAATCAGCTATAAAAACTACTAATACTGTATTTAATGAAATAAACAATTATACATCTATAAAAAAATTTAATAATGGTTTTAATTTAAAAGTAGAAACAGAAAACATATCTACTATTCAAAGTGGTATAGTAGTATTTGTTGGAGATAAAGAAGATTATAATAAAACAGTAATAATTCAGGGAATAGATGGAGTAGATATATGGTATGGTAATTTAGATACAGTAAATGTTGCAATTTATGACTATGTAGACAAATCAACTATAGTTGGTAGCGTGAAGGATAATAAATTTTTAGTATTATTACAAAAAGATAAGGAGTATTTAAATTACGAAGATTATATTAAATAAAATTAATATACATTTTTTAACATATATATTTATTCTTTTAGCTCTTCTAGCATGTTTATTTAAACAGATATTAGTTATAAGTATAATATTATTATTTCATGAATTAGGACATTTATTATTCATAAAAATATTTAAAATTAAAATTAATAAAATAAATATATATCCCTTTGGATTATCATCTATCTTAGATAAAGAGATAAATTATTCAATAAATAAAGATTTATTAATATTTTCTGGAGGATTAATATTTCAAATAATATTATATTTTATATATAATTATCTATTTAATAATAACTATATATCTTTAAATATATATAATCTATTTAAATTATATAATACATCTATATTCATATTTAACTTAATACCAATACCACCATTAGATGGATATAACATATTAAATTCATTATTTAATAAATTATTTTCATATAAGATAAGTCTTTATATATCAATATTTTCTTCTTTAATATTTTTAACGTTTTTAATATATAAATTTCCTAAAACTAATTATATATTAATATCATTTTTAATATATAAAATATATGAAGAATATAAAAATATTAAATATTTATATAATAAATTTTGTATAGAGAGAATTATTAATAATTATACATACAGAAGATTTAAGATAATAAATAATATTCTTCATTTAAAAAGAGAAACTAATCATTATATTATCAAAGACGGAAATATATATTCTGAAGAAGAAGTTTTACTTGAGAAATACAACAAAAGTATTTGACATTACCATTATACTTTGGTACAATTTATCATGTTTAAAGGGCTTTCTTTAAACCGCACTAAAAAGGTTATAAACTTTTAAAGTACCTTAAAGGCGAGTCTTAATATTATAAGGAGGTTAAAAATGAAAGCTATATTTATAACTGGTGGTAAACAATACTATGTAAATGAAGGCGATACTATCTATGTTGAAAAATTAGATGTTGAAGCAGGTACTACTGTAACATTTGATGAAATTTTATATGTAGATGGTAAAATGGGTAAACCATTTGTAGAAAATGCTAAAGTTATTTGTGAAGTTGAAAAACAAGGAAAAAACAAAAAAATAATAGTATTTAAATATCATCCTAAAAAGAAATATCGTAAAAAACAAGGACACAGACAACCATATACTAAATTAGTAATTAAAAAGATAGAAGTTAAATAATTATGGTTAAAGTAAATATTAAAGATAATGTTATAACTATAAAAGGTCATGCTAATTTTGACGAATTTGGTAAAGACATAGTATGTGCTAGTATTAGTAGTATAGTTATAACAACAGTTAATGGAATTTTGAGAATTAATAATAAATCAGTAAATGTAGAAGAATTAAAAGATATTTTAATTATTAAATATAACAAAAAAGATTATAATACATTATTATTAATAGAAAACATGATTTCTTTACTACAGGAGTTAGAATCAAAATATCCTAAAAATATTAAAATAAGAAACGAGGTATAAAATAATGAAATTTTTAGAATTAAATATTCAATTATTTGCTCACGTTAAGGCTCAAGGATCTACTCATAACGGTCGTGATTCAGAAGGACGTAGATTAGGAGCTAAAGCTAGCGATGGTGAAACTGTTACCTCTGGAAGTATATTATATCGTCAAAGAGGTACTAAAATATTTCCAGGTACAAATGTAGGAATGGGTAAAGATCATACTTTATTTGCTAAAATAGATGGTATAGTAAAATATGAAAGAGCAAGTAGAACAAAAAAGAAAGTAAGTGTATATGAAATTGTAGGTAAATAACTACAATTTTTATATGTAATTAAAATACTTTTTATTAACATTAATGTTATAATAAGAATAATAAATTACCAATAGGGCATATGACTGGTGGTGCAATGAATATTATATTAAATTTCCATGGTAAAAAATTAGATATGGGAATAAATATTCAAAATATATAAAAGATTATGAGGTGTTAATAATGTTGGAATTAAAAAGAATAAATGAGAGTATGGGAATTAAAGAGTATCAAATGTATCAAGAGATTCCAAAAAATGAACAAGGCGCAGATAATATTGCATATGGTATAACTTTTAAAGAATTTAAAAAATATTTAAAAGATGAATATAATAAAGAATTTAGTAAACTTAATAATGAAAAAACACCCACTATTTCATATATTTGTTATAAAAATGGCTTCCCGATAGGAGATATTTCTATCAGAACAAAAATAAATGATTATTGGGAAAAACATTCTGGTAATATTTTTTATAAAATAAGACCTACAGAAAGAAACAAAGGATATGGTACCATAATGTTGAAATTAGCATTAAATAAATGTAAAGAATTTGGATTTAAAGAAATATTAATTCAATGTAACAATAAAAATATTTCTTCAAAAAGAATAATTGAAAAAAATAACGGTATTCTTTTAAAAGAGGATGGTTATTCGTTTTTTTATAAAATAATTTTATAATTTTTATTAAAATAAAACTATATAATTCAAATAAAATTAAGAAATCTCAATAAATTAATTTGACTAATATATCTTGTAGGTTTAATATTATAATTACGAAGGTGATTATATGCCACACTATAATTCATATAACAGTTTTAAAACTAAAAAAAGTGTTGAGAAAAAGAAAAAAGCAAAAGAAAAAACATATAAAAGCAGAGATATCTATAATAAGAATTTTATTATAGATTTTTCTGATGATTATGGAATTGTTATAGAAGTTAAATATAATGATGCCTATATTTTATATGACAATAAAATAATTACCACAAAATTAAGAACAGATTTAAATATGGTTTGTAATCAAATAATATTTCCTGGAGATAAAGTAATATTAAGTAAAAGTAGTAATAATTATATAATTACAAATATAATAAAAAGAACTTCGTTATTATCAAGGATAAAAAAAGATAGTACTCGTTTAAATAATAATATTGGATTAAACAAAAATATTGCTGCTAATATTGATCTAGCTGTAATAGTGGTTTCTTCTAAAGAACCACCATTACATCCAAAATTTATCGATAGATATTTAATGATACTACAAAATAATGATATTAATACAATAATATGTTTAAATAAGAGTGATTTAAAAACAGAAGAAGATGACAATATTTTAAATATATATAAAAATTTAAATATCACAGTAATAGAAACTTCTACATATAAAAATGAAGGTATAGAAAATTTAAAGAAGTATTTATATGGTAAACAAGCAATATTTTTAGGTAATAGTGGAGTTGGTAAATCATCTTTAATTAATGTTATTATGGAAAACGATAATATTAAAACAGGGAACATAAGTGAAAAAAGTAAAAGAGGCAAGCACACTACTACTACATCCAAATATTATATATGGAATGATAATTCTTCTATAATTGATACTCCTGGGATTAGAAGTCTTAATATCACTTCTTTCAAACCTATTGAAATACAAGAGTATTTTTCTGAATTTGATAATCTAAAAGATAAGTGTAGATATAAAAATTGTCTTCATTTTAATGAACCTTACAATGATTGTGCTATAAAACAAAATATTAATAATGGTATAAATAAAGATAGATATGAAAGTTATATTAGAATTATTGAAAATATAAAAACTGAAAAAACTTTATAATTTAAACTGTTAAGATATCAAAAAAACTGTTATAATATTTACTAATAAGGAAGTGTTACTATGGCTATAATTGAAGTTAAAAATTTATGTAAGGATTATAATTTTAGTGTTAAAAATAAAGATAAAGGATTTTTATATAATTTATTTAATAATAAAACTAAAACTATAAAAGCAGTTGATAATATTTCTTTTATGGTAAAAGAAGGAGAAACTTTAGCGTTTATTGGACCAAATGGTGCTGGGAAAAGTACTACTATTAAGATGCTTACAGGAATACTATATCCAACATTTGGTAATATCAAAATATGTGGTTTAACTCCCATTAAAGATAGAGATAAGCTTGCATATAAAATTGGTACTGTATTTGGTCAAAGAAGTCAATTGCTTCCAAACTTACCTCTAACAGATAGTATGGAAATGTTTGGAGCAATGTATGATATGGAAAAGAAAGACATTAAGAATAGAATTAAAGAATTGTCAGAACTATTTGGATTAGAAGACTTTATAAATCAACCTGTAAGAAAACTTTCATTAGGTCAGCGAATGAGAGCAGAAATTGCTACATCTTTAATTCATAGACCTAAAGTAATATTTTTAGATGAACCAACTATTGGACTTGATATTATATCAAAAAAGAATTTAAGAGATTTACTTATAAAAATTAATGAAGAAGAAAAAACAACTATTTTCTTAACAAGTCATGACACTGAAGACATACAAAGCATTTGTAAAAGATGTATAATCATAAATAAAGGTAAAATTATAGTGGATATGCCTACAAAAGAACTTATATATTCTTACATTAAAAATAAGAATATAATTATTACTCCTGAAACTGTATTTGAAAAATTTGAGGAATTACCTAAGGGTATAGAATATATAGAAAAACAAAAAGATCAGATTACTTTAAAGGTGAATACTGAAATAATTGGGACTCAAAAAGCATTACAGGAATTAACTAAAATATTTAAAATTGATGATATAAATATAGAAAATGAATCGTTAGAAAATATAATAAGAGGCATTTATGAAGAAAAATAAGTTTTCTTTAACTGTTATTAAAATATTTATGAAAAATCAAATACAAAATAAAAGTTATATTCTACTAGATATATTTAATATGATTTCTAGATGTTTGATTCTGTTCTTCTTATATGCTTATGTATTTAAATTAAACGGAGGAAATATAAATGGAGTTTCTTACGAAGTAACATTATGGAGCATGTTTATGTACTTTTGTTTAATGACTTTAAATTTAAGAAAAATTTATAAATTAATTATGGATGATGTTAAAAGCGGGAATATAGAAATGTTCATAAATAAACCTGTTAATTATATTTTTTTGAGTTTCTATAAAGCGCTTGGTCAAGGATTATATTCGTTTGTTATTATAAGTATTCTAGGAAGTATTACTATGGCTATTTTTGTTGGTGTTCCAGATTTAAATCTTATAATTTTTATACCAACATTAATAACCACTGTAATATTAGGACAAATTTTAGGATTAGTTATATATGCAACAATAGGAGTATTATCATTTTTTATGCAAGATGTTAG
>CAYTXQ010000003.1:15918-30065 GCA_964441535.1 uncultured Muribaculaceae bacterium | reverse complement strand
GATTCATGTGATACTGTTAATACTAAAATAGCGTTAATTAAACATTGTTATTTAAATAAAATTAGATTAATTTCATGTATGGGAACAGCTAAAAAATTAGATGCTACCAAATTAAAAATAACTACTTTAGATAAAACAAATTATGATCCTATAGCTAAGAAATTAAGAAGTAATTTAACTGAAAAAGAAAAAAAGTTTACTATAGTAATATCTTCATGTGAAGAATATAAAAAGATAGATAAATTAGGATCTACTTCATATGTACCAGCAACTGCTGGCTTACTAATTACTAACTATATTATTAATGATATTGTAAATAAAAAAGACTAATCGTCTTTTTTTCTTTCTTTATCATATTTATTCATTTCTATTTCAAACTTATTATCTTTTGGTACATAATAAATTTTATTTTTTACATTATCTGGCAAATACTGTTGTTTTACCCAAACCTTGGGATAATTATGAGGATATTTATAATTATTACTGTGGGTTTTAATATTATTAGGTACATTACCAGTATTACCTTTATGAATATCTTCTAATGCTGCATCAATAGCCATTATAGCACTGTTGCTTTTTGGTGATAAAGCAAGTTCTATAACTATTTCTGAAAGAGGTATTCTTGCTTCTGGAAGACCTAATAATTCGCTTGCACTAATAGCAGCCATTACTTTAGGACCTATACCAGGATTAGCAAGTCCTATATCTTCATAAGCAATAACTGACATTCTTCTATATATACTATCTAAATCTTCTGCTTCTATAAGTCTTGCTAAATAGTGTAGGGAAGCATTTACATCACTTCCTCTAATACTTTTTTGAAAAGCACTAAGAACATCATAATGACCATCTTCATCATGATCATGAAAGAATATAGGTTTACTATTAATATTTTTTATATCTTCTATAGTAATTTTTTTACCATTTGAAACTGCATAACATATTTCCAATAAATTTAATGCATATCTAAAATCTCCACTAGAAATATTACTTATATATTCTATAGTTTTATTATCTATATCTATGTCTTTTAATTTACTAATAGTTCTTTTTAATCCTTTAATTATATCAATAGAAGATAACTCTTTTAATTCAAATATTTGACATCTACTTCTTATAGCAGGATTTATTTTATGATAAGGATTAGATGTAGTAAGACCAATTAATATTATTAAACCAGACTCAATATGAGGTAATAATATATCTTGTTTATCTTTATTCATACGATGTATTTCATCAATAATAAGAACTTCTTCTCCATATACTCTTGCTTCTTCTATAGCATTATCAAAATCAGCTTTATTGTTAGTTACAGCATTTAACATAATATAATGCTTATCTAAAGTTTTAACTATTATATTAGCTAAAGATGTTTTACCTGTACCCGGTTTACCATAAAGAATCATAGAAAATATTTTGTTATTCTTTATCATATTATATATAATTTTATCTTTTCCTACTAAATGTTCTTGACCAATTAAATCACTTAACTTATTAGGTCTCTCCTTATTTGCTAATAAATCCATTATAAACCACCAATATAATTATACCACTAAATAACAGTTTTTGATATAATGGTAAGGAGAAGGTAAGTAATAATGAATGAAATTTATTTAGAAAAATATATTAATAATATTAAATATGAATGTAAATTATCAGAAAATACTATTAAGTCCTATAAAAATGATTTAAAGTTATTTTTAAATTATTTTAAGAAAGATGTTATACAAATATCTTCTAGTGATATAGTTAATTATATAAATTTCTTAAATAAAGATAAAAAGAGTATTACAATAGCGCACAATCTAACTATAATTCATTCATTTTATTCTTTTTTACAAAGAGAGAACTTAATAAAAGAAAATCCATGTAATATTAAACATCCTAAATTAGAAAAGAAACTGCCTAATTATTTAACAGAGGAAGAAATTAATAAGTTACTGGATATAAAGTTAAATACTCCATACGATTATCGAAACAAAGCTATGTTAGAATTATTATATGCAGGAGGATTAAGAATAAGTGAACTAGTTAATTTAAAAATAAGTGATGTTGATATTAATAATTGTGTAGCAAGAATATATGGGAAAGGTAACAAAGAAAGAATAGTACCCATTAATGATATAGCATTAAAATATATTGATATATATATTAATAATTATAGAAATTTACTATTAAAAAATAAATTAAGTGATTTTTTATTTATAAATAATTTAGGAAATAAAATAAGTAGGCAAGGGATATTTAAAATAATAAAAATAGAAACAGCAAAAAAAGGTATATCTAAGAATATTTCACCACATATTATTAGACACTCTTTTGCTACTCATTTACTTACTCATGGTGCTGATTTAAGAGTAATACAAGAATTACTGGGACATAGTGATATAACAACTACACAAATATATACTCATTTAGTAAATGAAAAATTAAAAAAAGACTATAACAATTATCATCCTAGAAGTAAAAAATAATAAAAGAAAAGGGTAGGCCTTTTCTTTTTATTAACGTGCTGAATTTTTTGAATTTTTGGCAGATGATCTAGCACTGTTTCTTGCACCTGATCTAGCACTACAAGAATTTGTTCTTGCACTGTTTCTTGCACTGTTTCTTGCGCTGTTTTTCTTTTTCATTTCTCTTTCACCACCCATTATTATTATGTACTAATTAGGCTAGTAAATACATAATATTAGATGGTGATTCTATGGAAATAATTGGTCCTTTGATAATTTCATTAATAGCAGGTTTATCTACATCTATAGGTTCATTATTTATATTTTTAAAGATAAAAGAGAGTAGTAGAGAAAGTTTTATTACTTTTTGTCTTTCTTTTTCCTTAAGTATAATGATAACCATATCTTTAATAGAACTAATTCCAGAATCCACCTATTTAATAATGAAAGAATATAGTATATTATTAGGAATATTTATAATACTTTTATGTTTATTTATAGGTTATATTTTAATAAATATTATGGATAAATTAATTAAAAGTTCATCTGATTTATATAGGGTAGGGATATTAAGTATGATTGCCCTCTTAATACATAATCTTCCAGAAGGAATAGCTACATTCTTAAGTGCATATAAAGATTTTGATCTCGGAATTAAATTAGGAATTGCTATTATGATGCATAATATTCCAGAAGGAATTTCTATAGCTGTACCAATATATTATTCTACTGGAAATAAAAGAAAAGCAATTAGTAGTACTTTTATATCTGGTTTAGCAGAACCTTTAGGAGCTATATTAGCATTTTTATTCCTAAAAAACTATATTACAGATGGATTAATCAGTATAGTACTATTAATAGTTTCAGGAATAATGATAACATTATCTATAAATCAGTTATTACCACAAGCAAAAAAATATAAAAAAGATAAATTTATTTTAATTGGATTAATCACAGGTATAATATTAATGATAGTTAATTTATTAGTATTTTAAAAAGAGAATAGAAGTAAAAAAATATTAACTAAAAAATCATTAGTTAACATAATATATATTATAGGAAGTGTAATTAAACATAGTAAAATATTACTAATTTAGTAATATTTATACTTTTCTAGATTGTATTTCAGCTATCTTTTCTAATACTTCACTAGCATTATCATTATTTATTTGTGTATAATTAAGTTCTTTTAATGCTTGAATTCTATATGTATTTAACTGTTGAGTACGAGATAATTTTTCCTCATTTTTTTGTTCTATCTCTTGTACAAATTTTCTATGGGTCTCTATAAGTTTGCTTTTACTTGCTCCCCCATTTGTATATAAAGTAAGGGCAGAATATAGTAGTCCTTCAATTATAAATTGTTTATCCTCATTAAATTTAAATTCATTAGGATTAGTAAATCCTGTTGTTTTTGATATGTAACCAAGAATGTATCTAATTTCTGGAACATTATCTAAAGATTGTAATATATGATATAAATATATAAATGCATTATAATTATCTTTATTATTATCCTCCAATAATTTTTCCTTAATTAAAAAGGTAACATCACTAATAAGAGTTTGTTCTTCTTTTTTAAGCCCCTTAAAATCAAAATAATTGTCTAAATCAGAAGAGTTTTTAACTCCATAATTTAATCTTCCTTCCACTGCCATTAAATAGTCAGTAGTAACCTTAATAGAGGCTATAGTCCCCTCTTCCCCATCTTCTATATCTAATAATTTATATAATAATATTTTCTTTTCTTTTGGCCATTTATTTGTATCATCTAGTTCCAAATAATTATATACCATCTGCCTTGAAACCCCTAAATATTTAGCAAGTCTTACCTTTGAAATACCCAACTCCTGAAACAATTCATTTAACTTCTTCATCAACAAAATCCTCCTCATAGTTTATACATTAATTATACACTACTTAACATTAGAGTGTCAAGGGCAATTAATTAAAAACTATGATATTAAGTACCATAGTTTTTCATTGTTTTTTCTTACTTCTTTAATTATTCCACTGCCTAAACATTCTTCTCCTAAATATAATACACAGGCTTGTCCTGGAGTAACTGCCTTACTTAATCCAGGATATTTAACTCTTATTTCATCATTCTCTAAATATTCCAATTCAACTGAATGATCTTGTCCCCTGTATCTAAATTTAGCAGTACAAAAAGTAGGTCTTTTATCACTAATAAAGTTTATATTATCAATTGTACATTCATCACTATATAATTCCTCTGGATCTTCTCCAAAAGCCAAATATAGTATATTTTTTTCTATATCTTTACCTACTACAAAATGTTTAAGTTCATTACCGCTTATTCCTACATTTCTTCTCTGCCCTATAGTATAATTCATTAATCCATCATGTTTACCAATTACTTTTTTTGTTTTAACATCAATTATATCTCCAGGATTACTTTTTAAATAGTTATGAATAAATTCCTGATAATGTCTTTCTCCAATAAAGCATATTCCAGTAGAATCTTTTTTATTGGCAGTAATTAATCCTAAATCATTAGCAATTTTTCTTACCTCTTCTTTAGTTAAATCACCTACTGGAAATAATACATTTTTTAACTGATTAACTGATACCTGTGATAAAAAATATGTCTGATCTTTATTATTATCTATACCTCTTAATAATCTATTACCTTCTATTCTTGCATAATGACCTGTTGCTATATAATCAGCACCTAGTTTCTCTCCTTCTTTTTTAAATAAATCAAATTTAATATATTTATTACACATTATATCAGGATTAGGTGTTCTACCCAATTCTAGTTCTTTTAAAAAATAACTAAATACATAATCCCAGTATTCTTTAATGAAATCTACTCTATGTAAAGGTATATTTAACTCTTCACATACTCTTTTGGCATCATTATAATCTTCTTCTTGAGGACATATATCATTATTTAAATCAGGATTACCTAAAGTATCATTATTAATAGAGCTATCCCAATTTCTCATGAATAACCCTACTACATCATAACCTTCTTTTTTTAATAAATAAGCTGCTACTGAAGAATCTACTCCCCCGCTCATTCCTACTACAACTTTTTTCATATAATTCACCAAAGAAATTATATCATTTTATAATAGAAAAAGAAACCATTTTAGAATTCTTATACCTATGTAGTAAGTAAATACTTCATTAACAATAATTACTCCTAGAACTATTAAAAAACGCTTTATATTGAGTTTAAATATATTTAAAAAATTATTATTATTTTTATCTTTAATACATTTAATTATTTTAATACTTATAATTATAGAAATATATATTAAATATAAAATACAAACTAAAAATATAAACTTAGTTAAAATAAAGTATAAAAATCCATATAAAAATCCTAAAAATCCATAGTTTAAAATAAATAAAGTCATAGATAATCCTAAAGATAAAGATAAGTAGTATAAATAAAATAATAATGGTATAAATCCAATAATAGTATAACTTAATAAATAAATAACTAAAATAGCATAAATATGATAATAATTAAATCCCCTTTTTATAAAATCTATTTTATTAAATTCAAATAACATGTTATCTCTAACATTTTCATTTTGTAATAAATAGTAAAGAATACCAGATAATATTCCAACAATTATTATAGTAAGTAGAAACAACATTATAGGATTAATACTTTTAATTTTTTTTAACATATTTATCACCTTGTTAATTATATTTACTAAATTCTAAAAATATGTTAAATTATATATACGAGGAGAATGAATATGAAAAAAAGAACTCAAAAAATAGTAGTATGGTTATTATTCATACTTATGTTATTTGGAACTTTAGCATCTTTTGCAGTATATTTTATTAGTTAAAAAGAAGATAATTTGTTTATCTTCTTTTTATATTAATTAAATTACTAGTTAAAATTACCAAATGTTCTTACATCTTTATTTCCTTTTATTATTTGCCCTATTTCAGTACAATTAATTCCATTATGTTCTATATGATTTTTAATATATTTGATGTTTTCTTTTTTTGCAACAATAATTAATCCAATTCCTAAATTAAAAGTTCTTAACATTTCTTCATTAGAAACATTTCCAAATCTTTTTATTACTTTAAATCACTTCCAATATGTTATATTTTTCTAAACTTATTTTTGCACTTAATCCTTCCGGAAGTATTCTATTTAAATTTTTACAAATACCTCCGCCTGTTATATGAGCCATTCTAGATATAAACACACAATTCATTGACATATTTATCAAAAAAGCGTATATTATAAGTAATGAATGCAATCTTGTTGAAATACCAACGGGTGTTGCATTCTTTTTTTATTTTCTTTTTTTAAAATGACTTTATCTATAAAGGGATTTTTATTTATTTTAACATCTAGTATTTCCGGATGTTTCTCAATTAAAATTCTAACCATAGTATAACCATTTGTATGTATTCCACTGGATTCTAATCCTAGTACAATATCTCCTTCTTCTATTTTAGATCCATCAATTATCTTGGCTTTTTCAACCACTCCAACTATACTGAAAGTTAATATATAAGTACCCTCTTGTAAAACACATCCTTGTTTTTTACAAGCATCTCTAATAGCTTTAACAATATTACTTATATCTTCCTTGTTAATTTTTGAACATATTATTGCATCCTGAACTGCTAATGGCTTTGATCCCATTACAATACAATCATTTATTAAATGATTAATCCTATCATATGCTACATTTTCTATTTTACTATATTGGGATGCTAATAATTGCTTTGAACCAGGCTCTTCTGTTTTTAATATTTCTATCATATCCTTTTTAGTTGCATTTGCTATATCAATATTTAAACCATATTTTAAATTTTCTTTCGTTTTAAATAAAACTTCCTTTCGTATTACTTTCAATACAAATTATACACTAATAAAGTTCTTTTTAAAAATGTTTTTTCTACTTAGTTTTAAAACAAAAAGAAGAATTAATTTTCTCCTTCTTCTAACATTGTAGTTATATATATTCCATAACCTGTAGTAACATCATCAACTATTACATGAGTTACAGCACCTATTATTTTATTATCTTGTATTATTGGAGATCCACTCATTCCCTGAACAATACCTCCTGTTTTAGAAAGCAATGTATTATCTGTTATTTCAAAATATAAATTTTTAATTTTATTATTTTCTTTAATACTTTTTATATCTATTTCAAACGTTTCTATTTTATTGTCTTTTAATACAGTATATATATAAGCTTTACCTAATTTAACTTCATCTTTAGTGGCAACTTCTAATAAATCTTTATTAGGCAATGTTTCCTTATATACTCCATATATTCCATAAGTAGTATTTTTTTCTATGGAGCCATATTTAACATTATAATAAAATTTAGCTCTTTTACCTCCTGGAGTACCATTAGTACTTTTTTCTATACTAGTTATAGAACTTTTAAATATATCACCTGATTTAACTTCTATTTTTTGATTAGTATTTGATTCTACTATTTCATGACCTAATGCTCCATATATTAAAGTATTAGGATCTATATATGTTAAAGTTCCAATACCAGTTAGACTATCCTTTACATATAATCCTGTTTTATATACATTATCAACTTTTATTAAATCAAAATCTACATTAAAGATTTCATTATTTCTTTTTACAGTTAAATTAACTGAATCTGAATTACTACTTTCTATCTCTTTGGTTAATTCATTTATTGTATTAACTTCAACATCATTAACTTTTGTTATAACATCTCCCGGTTTAATATTAGGATTTCCTTTATTTAGATTACCATCTACTTTATAGAAACCAATTACTAATACACCTTTGGTTTCTATCTTTATCCCAACATTTTCTCCTCCTGGTATTATATAATCAGAATAAGCAAGAATACTAAGAGGAAATGCTATAAAAAGCGTTAATGTTATAAATAATTTTTTCATCATAAACACTTCCCTATATATAGTATGGCTTAATTTTTTAAATTAAAAAAGACATTAATTGGAAATGTCTTCATCCATGGTAAAATCTTCCAGTTTACCATTCTCTTTTAATATTTTATTAACTCTTTCAGTAGCACTATTTAATTTATCTCCACATAATTTTGCAAGTTTCATTGCATTAGTATATTTTTCTATAGCAACATCTAAATCAATATTACCAGATTCTAATTCCTTTACTATAGTTTCTAATTCATTTAATGCACTTTCAAATGTTTTCTCTTCCATTATTTACCAATCCTTTCTATAGTGGCTTCTATATTTCCTTCATATAATTTTATATTAATAGTATCTTTTAATTTTAAATTTTTTACTGATTTAACTACCATATTATCTTTTTTAATTATAGAATAACCTTTACTTAATATATTTAATGGATTAAGTAATTCTAATTTATTAATAACTATATTATAATTATGTAATTTATTCTGATATATTTTTTCAGGATTTAATAATATATCTTTATTAATTATGTTTTCATATTTCACATTACATTTATTTATAATATTAAATATATTTTTATTTAAATATTCTATATAGTTTGATAACTTTTCTTCTTTAACTTCATATAAAGCCAAAGGATTTTTTAATATATAAGATTCAGTTAAAGATTTTAAATGGTTATTTAACAGTTTTAAATAATTATTTATACTTTCGTTACTTCTTAATACATAATGATTAATTGTGTTTTTTACATCAATAATATTTGGTACTGCCATTTCAGCTGCCCCTGTTGGAGTAGGAGCTCTTAAATCTGCTACAAAATCACTTATTGTATAGTCAATTTCATGACCTACAGCACTTATAATAGGTATTTTAGAATCATATATAGCATAAGCCACTATACTTTCATTAAAGGCCCATAAATCTTCAATAGAACCTCCACCCCTACCTAATATAATTACATCTAAGTCATGTTTATTAGCCTCTTCTATCTGTTTAACTATATTTTCTTTAGCTCCTTCACCTTGAACTAAAGTTGGAAATAAAATAGTACTGCATATTGGATATCTTCTTCTTATAGTACTTAAAATATCTTTAACAGCAGCTCCAGTTGGTGCAGTTATAATTCCTATTTTAGTAGGATATTTAGGTATTGATTTTTTATGTAATTCATCAAATAAACCTTTAGAAGAAAGTTCTTTTTTTAATTCTTCATATTTTAAATATAAATTACCTAATCCATCTTCAGTCATCTTTTCAACATATATTTGATAACCACCATTAGGTTCATATACACTTATTTTTCCTTCTACTAATACTTTCATTCCATCAGTTGGAGTAAACAATAAACCCTTAGTATTAAATAAAAACATAACTGCATTAATTCTACTTGTTTCATCTTTTAAAGTAAAATATAAGTGCCCTCTAGTATGATTTTTAAAATTAGATATTTCTGCTCTTAAATAAACTTTTTTTAATAACTCATCTTTATCAAATATAGTCTTTATATACTTATTAAGATCACTTACATTAATATACTGAGTATCCATATTAATTAATAATCCTATCTAAAACTGCATTAATTATTTTACTTACACTTTCATCACTGTACTTTTTAGCAAGTTCTACCGCTTCATTTATTACTACTATAGGAGGAGTTTCTGTATACTTAATCTCATATATTGAAAGTCTTAAAATAGATGCCCCTGGATTATCAATACGATTAATTTTCCAATCAGTTAAATTTTCATTAGCTAACTCATCTATCTCATCTTGATGAGTTGTTACTCCATATACTAATTCTCTAACAAAAGCATTATCTATTTCTAGATTTTCTTTTATAATATCATCTATTTCATAATGAATATTATTTCTTTTTCTTATCTCTATTTGATAAAGAATAATCATTGCCATCTCTCTTAATTCACTTCTAGTTTTCATAATACCACCTATATAATTTTATCATATAAATAAAATAAAGTCACTTTAAAGCAACTTTATTTTTAATGATTTGCAGATTTCTTCATGTATTTCGTTTATAGATTTCATGTTATTACCAGAACTACAATCAATTTTACTCCATTTTAAATATTCTGCGACAAACATAGAACTTTCATAAACTTTTTTCATAAATTCAATATCTCTTTCATGAATATCATTTGAAATACCTTCATTATTTTTTCTACGATTTCTTATTTCAGTTAATAAATCAAATGAAGCAAATAAAAACATTACATCATCAGGCATTTTAATACCTAATCTATTATACTCAAAATCTATTACATAATCTATAAAATCTTTCTTTTTAATTTCATCACTAATAAGAGCAGACTGATATATTAAACTTGAAGTTGTATATCTATCAAGCAAAATAGTTTCCCCTTTATTATATTTTTCCTTCAATTCTGTATACCAAGTTATTGCTCTATCAGTTGCATATAAATTATTTATAAAATATGGAGAAAGTTCATTTATTAATCCAAATTCACCTTTCAAATATTTTTCAACTGGCAATCCATGATATGTATTATAAGAAGGAAAATGATGACTTGTTACAATTTCACCATTTGATATTAATTTTTCTTTTAGCAGAATATATTGGGTAGTTTTTCCCACACCATCGCAAGCACCTTCTATAACAATAAGTTTACCCATAATTATATTTTCCTCAATAATTTCTTTCCTTCTGCAAATTTACAATCATTAGCACAATTATAATCTGGGAATGTACATCTTGCTCCTTTTGAATATAATGCTATGTCACTTGCAAGTGGATGATTACTTTCTTCTAATGCTTTTTTATATTTTAATAATGTGGATCTAGTTTGAGCCATTATTTCCTGTTGAGCTGCTGAACATAATCTTTCTTTTGTTTTTAAAATAAACTTATCATAAGTACCACATTCATTTATTGATACTAATTCACCTTGTGGATTTGCATAAGCAACTGATGAAATATCATTTGACCATTCATCTACTAATAATTGATCATCTAATAAAATTGGTGGTACAAAATATTCTTTTTCATATAATAATTGCATTCCATATTCAAGAGTTCTATGTCTGTGAGCTTGAACAAGTTGTGCAAATGATCCTTTATAATTTGTTGAATATGAAGTTCCAAATTGTTCTTCAACTTCTCTATCAGCAAACAATGATAATCCTCTATCTTTTCTATTAGACATAGCTCTTTCATCCAATACATTTAATTCTTCAAAACAACTTATAAATTGTTTAAATGATTCTATTAATCTTTCATCAAACTCTGTTTTATTTTCTTTAATCATATATTTTTGCATAAATGATACTATTCTATTTAATTGAATCCAAGGCAAAGTATGAATCATTTTTGTTGAAGCAAATACTGTTACCAAATATCTAGCATTTTCTTGAGCTAATTTTTCAATTTTTGAATCATTATGAATATAACCATATTTATCTTTAATTTTTGTTCTAAATATGTTCATCCATTTATTATATAATTCTCCTTCTTTGTAAGAAATATTTGGATCAACAGATGCATCTGTTGATGTATATCTAGCAGATTTTTCACTCGTAGAGCATTGTCTTTCATTGTTTAACACCATCGCTAATATTTTGGCAAATTAACAATTTCAAAACCAATACCAATATGTTCATATGGTGTAGAATGTTCTAATCCTAAAGTTAGACTAGTTCTTTTTTCTGTCTTTTTGTCATCTTCACTTTTTAGTTTTGACCAACCTTCTGGTTCATAGCATTCACCAGCAAGTTTAGCACTATATTCGATTGCTAAATCTTTATTAAATTTACCATTATACTTTAAAAATGGTGTGTGGGGTAATAACTCTACCCTAATTTTATTTTGTTCCATTACAAAACCCTCCTCTATTATTATTTCTTACCCCAATTATTATTCCATAAATTACACAATTATTATATCATATATTTCTTAATATTTTTATTTTTTATTTTCTAAATTCTTTAATTCATATAGTACATTAATAGCTTCCATTGGAGTAAGAGTTAAAGGATCTATTTCTTTAAGTCTTTCTTTTAATGGATCATTATTTTTTTCTTCTAATACAAAAGTTAACTGTTCATTTGTTGATTTAGTTTTCTTTTTATAATTATTTTCATAATTATTTAATATTTCATATGCTCTATTTATTACATCTTCTGGCATATTAGCAAGTTTTGCAACATGTATTCCATAAGATTTATCTACTGAACCATTTTTTACTTTATGTAAGAATATTATATTATTATTTTCTTCTATAGCAGATACATGAACGTTTTTAATACTTAAAAATTTCTTATCCATGTCTGTAAGTTCATGATAATGAGTAGAAAATAATGTTTTACATTTTATATTCAAATTTATATATTCTAAAATAGATTCAGCAATACTCATTCCATCATATGTAGCAGTTCCTCTACCTAATTCATCAAATAATATTAAACTGTTTTCTGTAGCATTAGTAATTGCATGATTAGCTTCCAACATTTCTACCATGAATGTAGACTCTCCACTAACTAAATCATCAGAAGCTCCAATACGGGTAAATATTTTATCAAATATAGGTAATTTAGCACTTTTAGCAGGTACATAAGAACCCATCTGAGCCATTATAACTATAATCCCTAATTGACGCATATAAGTACTTTTACCAGACATATTAGGCCCTGTAATTAAAAGAGTACTAATATCTCTACTCATTATACAGTCATTAGGGACATATTCATTTTTACTAACACTTTCAACTACTGGATGTCTTCCATCCACTATATTTATTTCACTATCATTTACTAATACTGGTCTTACATAACCTTTTTCTTCTGCTATAGTAGCTAGACTACATAAAGCATCTAATTCACTTATTATATTTGCAGTATTTTTTATTTCTAAGATATGTTTTTTTATTTCTTCTTTTATACTTAAAAATATATTATATTCTAACTCTATAATTTTTTCTTCAGCGTTTAATACTAAAGCCTCTTTTTCTTTCAATAATGGAGTTATGAATCTTTCTTTATCTGTAAGAGTCTGTCTTCTTTCAAATCCCCATTCATCTTTAAGTTGTTTTATTTGTCCTTTACTTATTTCTATAAAATATCCAAATATTTTGTTATAACCTACTTTTAAATTCTTAATACCTGTTCTTTCTCTTTCAGAAGATTCTAAAGTACTAATAAATTCTTTACCTCCAGAACGAATACTTCTTAATTCATCTAGTTCTTCATTATAGCCAGATTTAATCATATGTCCTTCTTTTATAGTTATTGGAGGCTCTTCAACTATAGTGGATTCTAATAAATCATAAACATCTTTATGCTCACTAATAGACATATCAAAATTAAGTTCTGTTACTATACTTTTAATACTAGGCAGTACTCTTAAAGAATTTCTAATTTGTAATAAATCTCTTGCATTTAAATTACCACATATAGTTTTACTACATAATCTTTCTAAATCATATATTTCATATAATTCATTTCTTAATTTTTCCTTTAATATAAACTCAGTATTTAATTTTTCTATACAATCATATCTTTTATTTATTTCTTCTACACTTCTTAATGGATTTAATAACCAATTTTTTAATAATCTGCTACCCATAGCTGTTTTAGTTTTATCGATTAACCATATAAGAGAATGAATTCTTTCCTTCTGTCTTAGAGTTTCAACTAATTCTAAATTTCTTACAGTATGAATATCCATTTGTAAATAATTATTTCTATTTACTATTTTAACTTCACTTATATGAGATAAATCTTTTAATTGTTTTACTACTAAATAATGTAATA
>CAYTXQ010000003.1:12281-15818 GCA_964441535.1 uncultured Muribaculaceae bacterium | reverse complement strand
ACTTCACTTATATGAGATAAATCTTTTAATTGTTTTACTACTAAATAATGTAATAGATATTTTATTGCTTCTTGATATTTTATATCTTCCAATTTATCTAATAAATTTTCATAACCATTTTCTAAATATTCATTAGATATAGTTATTCCAATATTATAATTGTTTTTTAATAAATTTCTTATTTCTATATCAAAGTCATCATTTACTATAAGTTCTTTTAAATTTAAATATAATATTTCATTAATAACATTTTCATTTATGTGAGGTATACTTTCTATATATAAATCTCCAGTAGATACATCTACATAAGTAAGTACAAAACAATATTTAAAATCAAGTAAAGCCCCTATAAAATTATTATCATGTTCATTTAAAAATTCTAAATCTACTAAAGTACCTTTGCTTACTACATTAACTACTTCTCTTTTTACCATACCTTTTGCGTTTTTAGCATCTTCCATTTGTTCTACTATGGCAACTTTATAACCTTTATTAATTATTTTTTCTAAATATGGTTTTACTGAATGAAAAGGTACACCACACATAGGTACTCTTTCACTTAAACCAGCATTTTTACCAGTTAAAGTCAATTCCAATTCTCTTGAAACTATTTCTGCATCTTCAAAAAACAATTCATAAAAGTCCCCTAATCTATAGAATAATAATTCATCTATATGTTGATCTTTTATATCCATATATTGTTTCATCATTGGACTTAATAATTCTCTATTTACTTCACTACGTTTCATACATAACCTCACATTTTAATAAAAAAAATAATCATATTAGATTTCTAATATAATTATATCACATTTTTATTATGTTTTATTTTTTTATTAAAGTCTAGGACCTTCTTTTTGAGGTTGTTTATCAGATACAAAACAATTAACATTTTTATCTGAAAGTGATTTTTCTTCATATTCTACTAAAGTTTGATCAAGTATATCACGTAAACTTTCATCTCCAGAAAAACTTATAAAATGTCCACCCTTAGAAATTAATTCTTCAAAATCTTTTGGAGCGTTTAAAATGGGAGTTATATCATATTTATCTTCAGATGTTTTTGTTTTTAGACATACTCCTCCTTTATTAATTAATGAAACCAACTTTTCTTTTTCTTCTTCTGAAATTAATGAATTATCTTTTATTAACTTACAATATGAAGCGACATCTTCTAATGATTTAATAGGTAGTAAATATAATATGTTTTTCATAGCAATAGTTATATTTTCAAAAGATTCTATATCATTAGAAAATATTTCTAATAAATCAGGATCTTCAGGTATACTTATATACATAGGCTCATTAATTTCTTTAACGTACCCTCTAATAGTTGCCATAGGTAACATATCATAATGTCCTTCTGATATTTTTCTTTGTAATACTGTTTCAGCATTATTAATTACTGATATTAACTCTTTTTTTCTATCTTCAGAAAGTGTTTCACTACTACTTATCATAGTAGAATATCCTACAATATCAGAAAATTCTTTAATAGGTAATAAATACAACTTATCTTTCTTATTTTCTTCTTTCTTATTAAATACAAATCCCATAATTTTTCCTCCTTATATTTTATTTAATTTAGTGCTTTTAAAGCTTCTTCAAAAGTAGAAACTTGCACTAATTTTAAATCATAATTATTGGTTTTTACAACTTTTGCAGCCTCTTTATAATTACCTTTTGGTACTAAAAATATATCTGCATTGTTTTTATAAGCACTCATTACTTTATACTTAACTCCACCTATTTCTCCAACTTCACCTTTTTCATTAATAGTTCCTGTTCCAACAACATTAAGTCCTTTTGTTATATCTTTATGAACTAGTTGGTCATAAATGGTTAAAGCTAAAATTAATCCTCCTGATGGTCCACTTTCACTGTTTTTTAATTTAAAGTCTACATCTGGAATAGTATTTAACTTATAATCAGTTATAAACATTAAACCAGTATTAGGGCCATCAATATCAATTACCTTGGAATAAGCATCTACTTGTTTATCTTTTCTTAAAACTATGTAGTTAATTTTATCTCCTACTTTAGAATTACTAATTATTTTTTTATAGTCATCTAAAGTATCTATAGTAGTGCCATTCACAGATAAAATTATATCATATAATTCTAAATTTGTCTTGCTTTCGCCTGAAATGTATACAATTACATTACACTTCTTTACAATGTTTACACTTTTATTAGCGGCATTATAAGCCACTAGAGTTGCAGCATCCAATGATTCTTCTAAATAATATTTATCTCTTTTTAATGCATTTTTCATACTTTCATTATCTAATGCAACTTCATCCTCTTTGGCTAAATCCCAGTTAGGCATAATATAAGACAATAAAACATTAGAAATACTACCATCATACATAGATACATATGCCATATTTAAACTACCTTCAGATTTAGTAGCATTATCTACTTCTACTCTTTTGAATGTATCTATAGTTCCACCTGGTGCTAAAACCACATATGGAAGTTTTACAAAATATAATATCAATAATAGAGTTATTAATATTAATTCTATTTTATTATTCTTTATTAATTTAATTGTTTTTTCATATAATTTATAAAGCATTTTGCTTATCACCTAATAAAATTATAACAAATAATGGAGAAAATATGAGAAATATTATCAAAAACTTTACTTATATATTACTTTTTTTAATAATATTTTTATTAACTTTCTTGTTTTTTGATGAAATAGACAATAATAGCTCTATTATTATAATTCAATTATTTGATACGTTATTAATACCATTATTAATATTTTATACTATAGGAGATTTTCTTGTTGCTTATGGTTTTGTTGATTTATTAGGTGAATTATTTAAACCTTTTTTTAATAAGGTTTTTAGAATAAGCAGTTATAATTCCTATATACTTTTTATGACAATAATATGCGGTTCTCCTTCTAATGCTAAATATACAAAAGATTTATTAAATAATAGTTATATAACTAAAGATGAAGCAAATAAAATAATAGTATTTTCTTTCTTTTGTAATCCTCTATTTATGCTAAATATATGTTATATAAGTTTATATAATAATTTAAAATTAACTATTAGTGTTATATTATCTCATTATCTATCAAATATTATTATAGGGATTATAATGAGAAAAAATAAAATTAATGAGAAAGTAAATTTTAAAAATATGTTAAGGAAAATTAGTGAAAAGAATGTGGATTTTAATCAGGTGTTTTTTTCATCAATAAAAAATACTATTAAAATTATTGCAAATATTTTTTCTATTATAATTATTTTTACATGCATATTAACCATAATTAATAACATTATAGAAGTAAATGATTTATGTAGAGCAATATTAAATGGATTTATAGAAATTACTAATGGAGTAACATTATTAAGTACATTAAATATTCATAGTTTTATAAAACAGATAATATTAGTAAGTTTCTTTTCTTTTGGAGGTTTATCAATTCATATGCAAATAAAAAGTATCATAAAAGACACTCAAATATTATATAAAAATTTCTTATTAGGTAGAATTTTACAAGTCATAATTTCTATTATA
>CAYTXQ010000003.1:0-12181 GCA_964441535.1 uncultured Muribaculaceae bacterium | reverse complement strand
TTCATATACATCAATATCTATTATTCTTGAATAAGTACAAGTAATTGAATTTATTTCAATACTTACATTAGATTCAGTTAATTCTAAAGTCACATGATCTGAAGCATTAATTTTTATTGGATTATTTGTAACTCCCTTTTCATTAAATTTGTCACTTATAGCCTCTGTTATTAAAGATTGATTTAATAAAAATGCACTTTTATTTTCAGTTATAGCCGAATTATTTCTTAGTAAAATTAATAACCTAAATAAAACAATTAATACAACTGATATTAAGGCAATAGATACTATTATTTCTACAATAGTGATTCCTTTTTTATTTTTCATAATTAGCCTCCTATTACATAAGGACTAGATTTAGTACCTGATCCAGAACTGAATTCAACATCTGATTTTAAATTTAATACTGGTTTTAATATAAATGATTTATCAGATATCAAACTCTGATTACTATATATCATACCAATATTTGATATAGTTCCTTGATTACAAGCATTTATATAAGAAGAACATTTACTTTTTAATACATAATTATAAATATTATTATTTTCTTTATAATATGTAAATGTTAACACATTATTATATGTATTATCATTATATAAGAAGAAACTTTCATTATTAAATCTAGTATTATAAACTGAACCAGCAATATTAATATCATCTACAGTTAATAAACCAATTTTATTTTCAAATATATTATTACATACATAACCATTTCCATCATTATAACTATTTGAAGCATTAGTAATATCATCAATACAATATTTGCCATTTACAACATTATTATTTATAGATTCTACTACCTTTAAATTATTCTCATAATAATTATCTAAAATAGAAACAATATAATTTTTTTCATTATATGAACTTCCATCAGAATCTGTTTTATCCTGATTATAATTATAATTAAATACTGTTTTATTATTATAATTATTAATAACGTAATCTCCACTTATTGTCACATATAAATCTTGTGAAGGTTCATCCATGACTAATTTAATTCCATCAGGAGTAACTTTTAATATTCTCCATAGAATATCACTACCATTAAATTTAATGTAATTATTGTTTTGGGCTCCTCTAAAGAAATATGAAAAATGTCCAGTTTCATAATCTTTTACCTGATATATATAATTTTCATTTATAGTATAAGATGTAGTTTTCCATAATGAAGAATTAGAATTTAAATAACTTAAACTAATAGCTATTTTACTTAATGATGGTTCATCACATTTAATATCATAAGCAGTTCCATCTAGAATTAATTTTTTTAATGAATTAACATTCTCTGGTAATTTATTAGATGTAGTTGATGTATTAAATACATATGGATCATAATTAGATGTTGTTGATGTAATAAAGTTAGCTAAACATATTGGTTCAGATGTATTTTCAACAAAAGTTTCCTGTTCTATTTCATTATAAAGATTTAAATGTAATCCAGAAATATTACCATTATTAAATTTTATAATTAATAAATATCTATTATCACTATTAAAATTTATTGTTTTAAGATATTGTTTTATTCTATTATCTTCTGTAGTTATATCACTTGTAGAAGTACTTAATAAATACATTTTATTAATTTCTAAATTATTAATATATATATTACATACATCAGTAGAATCATTTGAAGAAGAGTCCACTATTAAAGAGTCATCACAATTTATCTCATATAGTTCTCCACTCGTTAAATTTGTTGAAATGTCATAAATACCATTTCTTTTTAAGAAATCTCTCACTATTTTAGCTTTATATATATAAGTGGTTTGATCAAATTTTTGACTTACTCTATAATTATTAAGAATAGTACTAAATGGTATATAAACAGTAATTAAAAGAGTTATCAAGATAGATATCACTACTATTGTTTCAATAAAAACAAAACCGTTCTTTTTCATATTACCAATCCTTTATACTATTCCTTTATTATTATAAAATAAAATTCGATAAAAGACAATGTTTTACTAAATAAAAAACCGACATTAAGTCAGTATATTTTATATATTTACATACGGTTCTAATTTTCTTTTAAGTTTTAGAATTATTTTATCACGACTTCT
This sequence comes from uncultured Muribaculaceae bacterium, assembly GCA_964441535.1. Taxonomy (GTDB): domain Bacteria; phylum Bacillota_I; class Bacilli_A; order RF39; family UBA660; genus CAYNLX01. Next base: position 10,118 of record CAYTXQ010000003.1, on the reverse strand, counting down.
TGAAATAGCTGGTTGAGATGAGTTAAGAATGTTTGCAACTTCTTTTTGAGTTTTTACTTCACCTGTAAAACCATATACTAATGTAATTATTTTTTTATCTCTTGTTTTTAAAGAATCAACTAATTCAGGTATTTTCTCTTTTAAATCGTTTTCTTCTATTTCTTCTTCTGTATTATTATTAGAAATTAAAAAATCTAAAATTGTAATTGATTTTTCACTAAATTCCTCGTCTTCAATTGATTCATTTATAGAAACTTCTTTAGTTATAATAATATTTGATTTTCTAAAATACATAAGTATTTCATTTTCTATACATTTTCTTGCATATTTTACAAATCGAACTCCTTGATCTATTTTATAATTATCTACAGCTTTAATTAATCCAATAGTTCCTATACTAATTAAATCATCTTTTTCTACATGAGTTACATATCCAGAAGCTACATACACAACTAATCTTAAATTGTGTTCAATTAATTTATTTCTAGCATTCTTGTTTCCATTGTTTTTTACTTCCATAAAATATTTTGTTTCTTCTTCTTCTGATAATACCTTTGGTAAACTTCCAATATAATTAAATGTTTCCACAAAATCCTACCTTTCTTTAAATGTTTATTTTCGTCTTATCTTTGTTTTTATTGCTAATTCTTTACTAGCACATTCAAATAAACCTCTGTTTTCTATATATTTTTCTATTTTAAGTCGTGCTCTTTTTTCTATTCTAGAAACACTACTTCTTGATATTTTTAGTTCTTTAGCTACTTCTTTTTGAATCATTGGATTTTCATCATAAAAACCAAAACTCATCTGTACTATTTTTCTTTCTATATCTGTAAGTATTGAAAAAGATTCTCTAATAGCATTATATAATTCTTGTTCTTCTAAATCTTCTGTAAAACAAAAATCATCTTTTAACTTATCAGCTACTTTTAAAGAGTCTGAAGAATTATCTTCATTATTTATTATATTATCAAGAGATATAGCTATTTCTTTATTTTTTTTATCTCTAAGGAACATTAAAATTTCATTTCTTATACAAACAACAGAATAAGTAGCAAAAGTATATCCTTTATCTACATCAAAAGTATCAATTGCTTTAATTAAACCAACAGTACCTACACTAATCAACTCTTCAGTATTATCAACTTTATATACTTTAACCATATTTAATACAAGTTTTAAATTATGTAATATTAATTCTTCTCTAGCATTTTTATCTCCATTTTTATATAATTCAAAATAATGTTTGTTTTCTATAGAAGTAAATGCTTCTGGTAATTTATTTTTATAATAAATGTCATAATAAATCATATAGTTATCCTTTCTATATATTATATATATGTCACATAAAAATCTATGGTTAATCATAGATTTTGTATAAAGGCTTTTGTAATGCTTTTATTATAGTTATGTTCATAATATATAGTAGGTGATTAATATGTGTCCATATCCTCCAAGAAGACCTTTATTTAGTATATTAGTAATATTTTGCTTATCAATATTAATATTTTATCAAACTATAATTACATTAATTTTCCCATTTAGATTTAATTTATTTATATTATTAATTGAAATATCCCTACTCTTCTTCTTTCTTTTCAGAATAATATGGCCTTATTAAACTTTCTGTCTTAAATATATAATCCATAACATTACTACAATTCTTAGTATTAACAAATTCATTATTACTAAGTTCTACTTTTTTAGGAATAGATAAAATAATAAATAATAGTTTTTTTTCATCTTGATTTAATTCATATTTCCTTAAATATCTATTAAATACTTCTTCAAAGTCATAGTCCATATATTCATTATCATATAAATTAATTAAATCTAATATAGGAGTATCTACTCTACTGTTTTCCCAACTAATTAAATAATCTTTACTGCCTTTAATTAAATGCTCTACTTTTAAATTATTATGTATAACAGAAACTCTCTGTTTTTTAGAATCAGTAACTAATTCTAACCATGAATCTAATTCTCTTTTAGAAAAACTTAAAGCAGCCATTATTTCACTATAATTTCTCATCAATAAATAATGACTTGGAGACATATAAGTTTCCTGATTAATTAAACTAAATAAACTTTCATAATAATTATTTAAATAATTTATATTATTATCTATATCTTCATAAATACTTTTATATTTATCTTCGCTTGTTTCTTTAAAATAAGTAGTTTTATTATGTAAATTGCTAACCACATCTACTAAATCAAGTATTTTCTGCTCATTAGGTGTATGAATTTCATCTACATATTCATAAATATTTAATTCACTTCTTGATTCATCTATTATTTTAGGGAAATTATCAAAATTTCTTGATATTAAATAATTCTGTAATTCTTTTATGTTATTATCAGATTTTTCTTTTACTATAAACTTTCCTTCAGTTGTTTCAATAATAGTTGTTTTACCTTTTTTTGTATATCTATATGGTTTATATATTTTTTTTATTATTTCAAATGTATTATTCGCCATTATTTTCAGGAATTATTATTTTATCTCCTAAAGATATATCTGAGATATTATTAATAGATTTAATAGTATCAATATTTGAATTATATTTTTGACATATACTTTCTAAAGTATCATCCTCTCTTACAATATGAACATGATATGTAACATAACTATCTTCTTTTTCTATAGCACTATTTAGTATCATCTGGTTATCTACTACATCTCTTGTTTCTTCATCTTTGTCATCAATAATATCATCAAATCTTATATTCTCTTCTTCTGGTTCTATAAAAGGTACTATAAAATCTTCTTCTCTTTCTCTAATATCCTCTATTTCATCAGCAGATATTTCAAATTCAATATTGACTTTTAAAATATTTTCTTTAATAACATCATAATAAAAATCTTTAATTTCTAAATTAACACTATTTATATCAATATTATCTGTAAGTGTTACTGAAAAAGGCAATTTATATAGGAAATTTTCTCTATTAACACTTATTTCATGAGTTTTGTATTCTCCGGATACAATAAATTCTCCTAAAATTTCATCCTCTTTAATTTTAAATTCTTCTTCTAAAGATATACTAGATATTTCTGCTATTTTAACTCCAAATGATATTTCCTTCTCATACGGTATAATTTGTTTCATAAAAAAACCAATCCTTTCTTATTTAATAATATGATTGGTTTAATTAATTATTAACTATAAATAACTCTTTATATATTTCTTCATAATTTTTAACAGGTATTATTTCTATATTATTTTTTATCTTTTCTGAAACATTTTCTAAATCTTCTGTATTATTATATGGAATAAACACTTTTTTTATTCCAGCGTTGTAAGCTCCGATTAATTTTTCTTTTAATCCTCCTATTTTTAGAATATTACCTTTTAAACTTATTTCTCCTGTCATAGCTATTTTATTATCTATCTTAATATCTTTTAAGAGACTTAATAATGTTGTTACTATTGCAATACCAGCACTAGGACCTTCTTTATTAATAGCACCTTCTAAAGCATGAAAATGAATATCTTTTTTATTAAATATATTAATATCTATTTCTAAATTTTTACAGTTAGATTTTATATAACTTATAGCAACCTTAATACTTTCCTGCATTACATTACCTAAAGAACCAGTTAAAATAACATCTTCTTTACCCTTATATATTGATGATTCTAAAGGCATTACTAATCCTCCAAAAGGAGTATATGCCAAACCATTACAGACTCCTATAGAAGAAGTAGTATTAAAATATTTATCATATTTTGGAAGAGAAAGATATTTAGTTAAATCATTCTTTTGAACAACAACATTGGTTGTTCTATTCTCTTTAATAAAATTAGTAGTAATCTTTCTTACTATAGTACTTAGGCATCTTTCTAACTCTCTTACTCCTGCTTCTTTAGTATAACTTTCTATCAACTCTGATATTACATCTTTATTAATCTTTATTTCTTTAGTTATTAGATGTTCTTTATATATTTTAGGTAATAAATACTTACTAGCAATATCTATTTTCTCAAATTCTGTATAACTTGATAAATTAATTATTTCCAATCTATCTAGTAATTCTAAAGGTATTCTATTCTCATCATTTGCAGTTAATATAAATAACACTTTAGATAAATCATACGGTTCTTCAATATAATTATCTACAAACATCATATTCTGTTCTGGATCAACTACATCTAATAAAGTACTTGCTGGATCACCTTTAAAATCTTTAACCATTTTGTCTACTTCATCTATTAATATTAATGGATTTGATGAATTACATTTTTTAATTCCTTGAATAATTCTTCCAGGATTAGCTCCTAAATAAGTTCTTCTGTGACCTACCAATTCTGCTGAATCATTAAGTCCTCCTACAGATATTTTATAAAATTCTTTATTTAAACTTTTAGCTATAGCTATTGCAAAAGTTGTTTTACCTACTCCAGGAGGCCCTACTAAACATATTATAGGGCTTTTTAAATCACTATTTCTTTCTTTAATGGCAATATATTCTATTATTCTTTCTTTTATTTTATCAAGTCCAAAATGAGTTTTATCTAAAGATGATTTTATCTTATTTAAATCATTATTATCTTTTGTATATATTCCCCATGGAAGATTAAGTACCCAATCCAAGTAATTTCTAATCATTCCTGAATCAGGAGAAGATTCACCCGTATAGCTGTACTTCTCTATTTCGTGAAATATCTTTATTTTAGTTTTTTCATTTATATTTAATTCTTCTAATTTCTTTTTATAAATTTCTACTTCTTCATCTTTGCCAGATTCATTACCTAGTTCTTTTTTTATCTGTTTAATTTTTTCCTTAAGAATAAATTCTTTTTGACTATTATCTAATTCAGTTTTTAAAGCACTATCTAATTTCTCTTCCATAGATACTACTTCTAATTCAATAGTTAAATCATGTATTAATTTTTCTGCTCTAGATATATAATCTATATCCAGCATATAATCTTGTTTTTTTTCAATATCAAAAGGTATAAAAGACGCTATAACATCAGTTAATATATCTAAAGATTTTATTCCCTTAATAGTAGATAAAACACTGTTTGATATATATGGACTTTTAATAATATATTTATTTAATATATCTGTTAATTTTCTAAATAAGGCAGTCTCTTTTATCTCATCTTTATTATCTATTCTTACATTAGATATAATAGCTTTTAATATTTCTGAATCATCCTTATGATTTAAATACTCTTCTATATATACTCTAGTTATACCAGTAATAACTATTCTTAAATTTCCATTTGGTAGAGATATTTTACTTTTTAACTTTCCTATAACTCCTATAGAAGGTAAATCACTTACATCAGGCTGTTCTTCAATTTGACTCAATGGACATACTACTAATAATTCTCCATCATATTTTTTTGAAGACATTTCAACTGTTCTTTTACTAATTTCATTATTTAGTTCTAAACGTACTTCTTGATGAGGTAGAAGAATTAGATTCTTTAAGAGTATTACAGGTAAGTTACTTTGCATATCTTCTCCTCCTTCAAGTTATAGTTATTTATTATATATACAAAAAACCATCTTGTAAACATTTTTGACACTTTTTTTACATAAAAAAAGCAATGATTTGTTCATTGCTAATATATACTAAGAATTTTCAAGAGATTATTATCATGACTTAATCTTGATGAGATATATTTTCTAATTTTAATTTCTTTTTTAAAGATCTTTCTCTTTCTTCTTTTTTTATAATTTCACAATAATATATATATAATTCCATATCCAATTTTGGTAAATTTTTTGATATGTTAGTTTTAATAACAGATACCTTAACATTACATTTTCTTGCTAACTCTTCTATTGGTACATTATTTCTTACAATATTATTTACATAAAATAATGTTTTTTCTTTTGATGACATATTTTTTAACAATTCCATTTCAGGTGTAACTTTTTTAATATTACCTTCTCCTTGATCAATTAGATATTCAGCAAGTTTATTTTTGGCTCTATTTTCTATTTTACAAACATTTGGTTTTAAACAACCAATTTTAACACCAATTTCTTGTTCTGTTAATCTTTTTCCATTAATTCCATAATAGTGTAAATAAATAACTAATCTTTCTTGTTCTGTTAATATTTTTAATGCTTCTAAAACAATTATTTTAGTTTCTATTTTTTCATAAATTTCAAATATATCTTCTTCATCATCAACAATATCAGAGAGAGTTAAATTATTTCCATCATTATCTGATTTTATTATTTCATAAAAACTAACATTTTTTTTATCTTTTATAATGTTTCTTAATAACATTAATATTTCATTTTCTATACATCTACAAGCATAACTTGCAAAAGTATTTCCTCTATCTACATCAAAAGAATCAACTGCTTTTATTAATCCCCAAATTCCTGCACTCATAAAATCATCACTATCAATAATTGGATTATTGATAGTGAAAGTTTGAAAATATGTATTAATTACATATACTACCATTCTTAAATTGTGTTCTATTAATTTGTTTCTAGCATTTTTATCGCCTTTTCTTAATAATTTAAAACATTCTATTTCTTCTTCTCTTGATAGTTGTTTTTTAAAAATTTGATAATTTAAAATAAATTCACTCATGATTTTCTCCCATAAGGATGACACTTAATTTATTAATTGTTTTTTAAGAATTCAATAGTCTTTTTCATTTTAATGTCATATTTAATAAGTTCTATACCACCAAACATATTTATATATTCTTCTTCTTTCATGCCATATTTTTCTGAATCTTCTTTAGCTTGTTTCTTGGCTTCTGCTTCTGTTACTTTTATATCTTCTTTTTCTGAAATACTTTCAAGTAATAAACGATATTTTATTCTTTTAATAGCCTCTGGTTCCATTTTTTCATGCATATCATGATGAGTTGTATGAGTAAATTCAAAATACTGATCCATTGTTAAACCTTGCATTTTAAGTTGTTCTTCCATCTGATGCATCATACGATGAACTTCTTCATCAATTATTTCTTCATTAAGAGTAACTTTCATATTTTTACTAGCAGCATCTAAAACATCTTCTATGTATTTATCTTCTACTTGTAATTCTTTTCTTTTTTTAATTTCTTCTTCTATTTTAGTTTCTAAACCCTTTTTATCTTTAACATCGTAACCTAAATCCTTATAGAAATCCTCATTAAGTTCAGGTAATTTTCTTTCTTTAATTTCTCTAACAGTAACTTTAAATGTAACTTCTTTATCCTTTAATTCATCTACATAGTCACTTGGAAATTTTAAATCTATAGTCTTAGTCTCATTAACTTTCATTCCTATTAAATTATCTTCAAAACCTGGAATAAATGTATTAGATCCTATTTCAAGAGGATAGTTTTCTCCAGTTCCTCCATCTAATTTTTTACCATCAACAGTACCTTCAAAATCAATAACAGCAGTATTTCCTTTTTCTACTGTTCCTTTACTTTTTATTACTATTTCTGCATATTTATTCTGTAAACTTTCAATTTCTTTTTCGATTTCTTCTTTTGTTACTTCAATTTTATCTTTTTTAACTTTTAAATTTTTGTAAGCTCCTAAAGTAATTTCAGGTTTTGTTACTATAGTAAATTCAAAAATTATAGTAGAATCACTTATTCCTTTAATATCTACTTTTGGTTCAGCAAATGGTGTAAGATTATTATCTTTTAATGCCTTTTCATAAGCACTCCCTACTACCATATCTACTGCATCTGTATATAAAGATTCAATACCAAACTTTTTAATATATATTTCTTTTGGTACTGCTCCTTTTCTAAATCCATCTACTTTAATATCTTTTACTTTTTTCTTAAAAGAACTATCTAAACAATTAGCCCATTCTTTCCCTTCAATTTTTATTTCAATTGTGTGTACATTTTTCATAAATCATTCCTCCTAAAATACCATTATATTATATAATAAAAAAACTTATAAGTAAATATAAGTTTTAACCAATAGATTCGATTTTTACTTTATAAAATCCGTTAGGACTTTCAACTGAAATTACATCTCCAACTTTTTTACCAATAATAGCAACACCTATTGGAGATTCATTCGAAATCTTTTTATTTAAAGGATCTGCTTCTAAAGAACCTACTACTTTATATTCTTCTACTTCATCATCTTCTACATATTTTATCTTAACTGTAGAACCTACATTAACTGCATCTTTTTTAGTATCACTAACAATAGTAGCATGTTCCAACATATATTCTAAGTCTTTTATTCTAGACTCAAGTTGGGCTTGATCATTACGTGCAGAATCATAATCTGCATTTTCTGATAAATCTCCTTGAGCTCTAGCTTCTTTAATAGCATTAATCACCTCTGGTCTTTTATTTAAACGAAGGTCATTTAGTTCATTTTCAAGTTCTAAATATCCTTCAGCAGTTAACAAACATTCTTTTTTACCTGCCATAACAATCACCTCTTTCTAAAAATGTAACATATTAATAATACTCTATTTATATTTAAAAGTCAATTGATTTTATTCGCATAATATCATTTGTGAAAATCTCCCTATTTATCGGCATTTTTACTATCATTTGCGCATGATTTGCAACATCTATTTTATTCATATTTTCATCATATATTTCTTCTATTTTAAACTGAAATACTAAAGTATTAGGTCCAAAAAATTCTACTACAGTTCCTGCTTCAAAATAATTTCTTTGTTCAATAGTAGCAATACCTTTTTCTTTATCATAATCTAATACTAAACCTAAAAAATCTTGATTAGATACTTCATTATTTTCTGATATAAAATATTGTTCTTCAATTCCTGGAAATTTATCATAAAATTGATTAGTAGATTCTCTGTTAGCACATCTGTTTAAAATATCTACATAATATTTAGTATATTCATCTGTTAAAGAATTAGTGCTAATTTTATCAATTATTTGTCTATAAGTATAAACTACTGTAGCAATATAATATATAGATCTCATTCTTCCTTCAATTTTAAATGAATCAACTCCATCTTCAATCATATCTTTTATTTTAGATACCATATTTAAATCTTTAGGTGTCATACTAAATTTATATGGTTTATCAGTATCAAATGCCCATCTGCATATTTGTGCACATCCACCTCTATTAGAATCTCTGTTAGTAGTATAATTGCTCATTACGCATTTACCACTAATAGAAGTACACATCGCTCCATGAATAAAACATTCAATTTCTAAATCAGTCTCTTTCTTAATTCTTTTTATATCTTCTTTCATAGCTTCTCTTGCAAGAACTATTCTTTTAATACCTTTTTCTTTCCAAAATTTAGCACTTTCATAATTTAAAGTACTTACCTGAGTAGATAAAAAACAATTTAAATTTAATTTATTATCTCTAACAATATCTAATATTAAAGGATCAGAAATCATAATACCATCTACTTTAATCTTATTTAATTCTATTAAATATTCTTTTAATCCTACTATATCTTTATCATGAAATACTATATTTACTGTGACATATAGTTTTTTATTTAAATTGTGAGTATATTCTGTAGCCAATTTAATTTCATCCAGACTAAAATTAGTAGCATTAGCCCTAAGAGAAAAATCTTTACCTCCAATATATACTGCATCTGCTCCATAAAGACATGCAAATTTTAATTTTTCAAAATCTCCAGCCGGAGAAAGTAACTCAGTCATTATTTTTTTCTCCTAACTTATATATTGTTTCTTTATAAAGAAATCCTGTATCAATATCATCAATTTTATCTCCATTTAAAATCTTATCTATTATATTGTTATCTATAAAAGATGTATTTATATAAAAATATTTTATTTTATCATTATTCAAGTAATCTATTAATTCCATAGCATTATATATATTTTTATTAAATATTACAGTACCCTTTTCTTCTTCCAAAACAATAAAATCATTATTATTGGATCTAATATCCAATAATTTTTCATTTTCCATATTATAGAATTTATTATAATTGGAAATCAAAGTTCTTCTGGAATACATAGCCATATTAAGACCAAATACCTGAACTATAGCCATTCCATCTATATTATCAACAATATCTTTTATTTCTTCTTTAGTAATCTCATTACTTAAAACTACTTCATCTATTCCTTCTTTTAACCAATAATTTATTGATAAAGTATTAGTATTAAAATGACTATTTAAATATATTAATTCTA
>CAYTXQ010000002.1:6361-36064 GCA_964441535.1 uncultured Muribaculaceae bacterium | reverse complement strand
ATTTGAAAAGTTTATGTATTGGTTAGGATACCGATATATATTAAATAAATCTACTAAAGAAATACATAGATTATCTACAAAACATAAAAATTGTAGATTAGAATTAATGAGTAATAAAAATAAAAAATATATATCTACAAATAATGTAGGTATGTTATTTGCTATTGGTTATAATGGTTGTAAATATTGTTATAAAGACGAAGATATAGATTAATGGCAGATCTTACTCTAGATTTAAAATCTTATGTAAAATTAAATAGTTTTTTTACTAATTATCAATATTTTCCTACTTTTGATAGTAGGGAAGTTAGGTTTGATAGTACAGTATATACGTTTGATTCTAGAGTAAGTTCTCTACCTAGAGTATATAATCTTTATTTTAGTGAATTTATTACTCCTTATGATGGTGAACTTAATACTCATTTAAAGGATATTGAGTATGGTATTAGAGACACTGTTACTATATTAGATTCTATTATAGGAATAGATATTTTTCAAGGAGTTAATGATTCTATTCTTATAACTGAAAATATATATAAGGATATAACTACTATACTTATTGATTCTGTTAGTATAGGAGATTCTACTTCTAAAGACATTTTTAAAAACTTTTCTGATAGTGTTACTATAGGTGAAGGTTATGTTAGATTTTCATTAAAAGTAAATCTTAGTGATAGTGTTCTTCTAGAAGATGGAAAGTCATTTAATGTAGAAGTATCGTTTAATGATACTGAAAAGCTTTTTTCTGAAATATCTTTAGGATTAGAGTTATTTATAGACGATTCAATTTTAATTACAGATGAAGATGGTTTTAGTATAGAACCAAATTTAGTTTTAACAGATAGTGTTTCTATAAATGATGATAATAATAAAATAATAGGTAAAAATTTATCTGATTCTATTGAATTTGAAACTGGTTTTGAAACTATAGATGGTAATAAATATGAGAAAAATGATAATATTATTATCGAAGATGAAATATTATTTGAATGGGAAGTATTTAAATTAGTAGAAGATAGTGCTAATATTACTGATGATATAGAAAAAGATTATGAACTTTTTATTAGTGATATTATTGAAGTTCAGGACTCTCTTTCTAAATTAATAAGTAATAACTTTGCTGATAGTATTGAAATTAATGATTCTGTTTTTAAAACAGTAGAATTAATTTTATTTGATACTATTGAACTTTTAGATAATGTTGTTAATTTAATAGATTTACAATTATCTAATATATTAAGACCTACTGATTCTTTTCGTAAAGAAGTAACATATTATAGAGAATTAGGAGATAATTTAGAAATAAATGATAATTTTTACTTAGATATATTAAATTTATTTCAAGATACTATTAATATTGAAGATAGTATTATAAAACTTATAAGTTTAAATTTTAGTGATTCTTTAAATATAAGTGATAATATAAATAAAGATATATTACTTAATAAATCTGATTCTTTACTTATAAATGATGATTTTGATAATGGTTATGGTAATTTTAAACTTTTAAATGATAGTTTAGAACTTATTGATGAAGTTTCTAAGATTGTAGAATTTGATAGGTTGTTTGAAGATAATTCTACAATAGAAGATTTTAATAAGATAGGTGTTGAAAAGTTCTTTGAAGGTAATGTAAATATTGGTGATTCTATAGTTAAAAATATATCTATAATTATTGAAGATGTCATTATTTTAGAAGATATTAATGGTATTATTTATAATTTTAATATAAATGATACTATTGAAATTAATGATTCTGTTAGTAAAGGTATATTTTTAGTAAGTATTGACGAAGTTATTAGTAATGATAGTTTTATTAGAATTATTGAGTTATTTATTAATGATAATGTTTCTATTATTGATAATAAATATTTAGATATTAGTTTAAATAAAAGTGATGTTGTTTCTATATCAGATATTTTTGGTATTAATAATATTGAAGATTTTTCTGATAGTGTAAAAATTGAAGATTTATTTGGTAGAATTGTAGAATATTATAAAGAATTTAGTGATAGTATATCATTATCAGAAGGTATAAATTTAGGTGGAGATCAGACTTTTAATGATACTATAAGTCTTAGTGATAGTATTAATAAAGATGTAAATTTTCCTAAATCAGATCAAATAGAATTGGTCGATACTATTTATAAATTAATAGAATTAATATTTTTAGATAATATAAATTTAAATGATAATATAAATTTAGGTGGAGATCAAATATTTTTAGAAAGTATTTCTGTCGAAGATATTATTTCAAAGGATATAAGTTCTATTAAAATTGATCAAGTTAAAATAAATGATGTTATTTCTAAACTAATTGAATTATTACTTTCTGATAATATTTCTATTAATGATGATTATGATTTAGAGTATGAAGGTGGATTATCAAAAGATTTAGAAGATAATATTGAAATAGTTGATCATGTATCTAAATTAATTTCAGTTAATTTTAATGATAATATAACACTTTCTGATGAAAATATTAATGATATAAATATTTTTTATAGTGATGATATTACTAGTATAGATGATATATCATTTTTAAAAGAAATAGAACGAGTTATTGAAGATTCTATTTTAATAGATGAAAGTTTTGATTTAGATTTAGGTAATGAAAAGTTATTTATAGATAATGTTGTAGTTTCAGATAGCAATGAAGAGAGAGATATTGAGTTGTTAATAACTGATAATATCTCTACTTCTGATGATATAGATTATAATTTAGCATTAGGTGTAAATAATTTAGAATTAGTTTATGTAAATGATTTTATACGTAAAACTATAAATCTTATATTATTAGATAATATTAATGTATTAGATGAATTAAATAAAACTATATCTATAAATATTATAGATTCTATTTTATTAGTTGATAATATTATTAAAGTTGTAAGTAAAGAATTAAATGATAGTATATATATTGATGAAGTAATATATAAAGATTCATCTATTATAAAAAGTGATAATATTATTTTATTAGACAATATTCTAAAAAATATTAGAACTTTTAAAAATGATAGTATAGGTACATCTGATTCTTTTATAAAATTAATTTCTTTATATGAAAATGAAATATTATCTATATCTGATTCTAAAATTATAAATATTGAAATTTTTATAAATAATAATATATTTTTAAATGAAGATATATCTACTAATGATAATAATACTATATTAAAAAATGAAAGTGTTATTATAATTGATAATTTTTCTAAAATTAGCGATTATATTTTAGAATTTAATGATAATGTTTTATTAAGTGATAGTGGGGATGAAAGAGAAAGTGATCTATTTATAGATGATACCTTTGAGTTGGAAGATAATAATAATATTACTGAATTTAAAACTTCTTTAGATGTTATTATTATTCTTGATAATATAAATAAAACTATAAATTTAACATTTGGAGATACCATTTTATTAGAAGATAGTATTAATGAAACTTTTGAATATTTAATAGGAGATAATATAAATATTTCTGATAGTATTTATATTGATATATTTCTTAATTTAGAAGATATTATAATACTTACTGATGATGGTTATTGTTCAGACTCTTTAATTATCACAGAAGATGATATAAGTTTAGATGATAGTTTCAATATAGTACCTACTATAATAGTAGATGATAGTATAACTATTATAGATACTAATAGTAAGATACTTTCTATTTTATTAAATGATATTATTAATATTTATGATAATTATATAATATCTGATGGAAATACAAGTATCAATAATGATTATATTATTATTATAGATAACTTTTCTAGAATTGTTAATTATAATTTATTAATTAATGATAACGTTTTATTAATTGATATTATAAATAAAATAGTTAATAAAAATATTAATGATAATATTGAAATAAATGATACTATTAATAAAAATTTAACTATTAGATTTAATGAGATAATTTATTTAGATGATAATAATTTTAATTCTAATTTTAAAGTAGTTAATGATAATATTCTTATAGATGATTCTTTTGAATATTTAATTTATAGTAATTTTGAATTAGTTTTTAATGATGAAATTATATCTGTTGATGTATTTATAACTGATGTACGTATAATATTTGTCGATAGTATAGTGTTAACAGATAATATATTTAAACTTTTAAGTAATTTTAATAATGATAATTTAACTATTGATGATAATATTAATTTTATAATAGATAAAAATATTTCTGATATAGTTGCTTGTGAGGATTCTAATATTAAAAATTTTGAAAAAATTATTAATGATATATTATATATTGATGATGATAGATATATCGAATTTAGTAATTATTTTGAAATATCAAGGAATGATAATGTAACTATATTTGATGATATTCTTACGTCTTCAAATATAGAATTAGAAATAAATGATAGTATTATTTTATCTGATAATATTTCATATTCTTTAAACTTTGAATTGTTTTTAGATGATGAAATTATTTTAGATGGTGAAATAAGTAATCATATATCTAAAAGATATAGAGAAATAATTAGAACATATGATAATATTTCAAAAGGTATATGTTTTAATATTTATATAGATGATTTATTAACTATAGAGGAGAATATAAATAGAGTTTATAATAAACTTATAGAAGATACTTCTTTAATAGTAACTGATGCTATTTATAAATCTCTTAATATTAATTTTGAAGATAGTTCTTATGTTTATGAAAATTTATTATATCCTAGTAATTATGGAGTAGATGTAGATTTTCATAATCAAACCCCACAAATGTTATATCCAATACTAATTACAATACCTAAAATAGAAATGGAAAATGAATTTAATGAAAAAGTTCGTAACTTCTATGCTGCAAATGAAGTTAATATAAAATGTTTATTTGATATGTTCTTTAATGAAGAAGATATTAAAGGTAAAAGTTCTATACAATATAAGATTTACCAATATCATATTAATTTTCAACTTGTAGCTACAATGTGGGTAGAAATGGGTTGGAATCTTCAAAATTGGGATTATTATAAAGATAAATATTGTATTAATGAAGCTAGAAAATTAGCTGCTTGTTATGGGATTAAATTTGATGATATATTAACTATATTCGATATTAATCCTAAAAACGAATATCAGACTAATATTTATAAATTTAATAATACTAAACCTAAGGGAAAATATACAATTACAGAGTTATCTACTATAGAGTGTATTTAAAAATTATTTATTATGGCAAAGAGAAAAAGAATACTTATTTTAGACGAAGATCCTCATAAAGATTTTAAATTGGAAATAATAGAATTAATAAAAACAGAAATAAATTACGTTGTGAATAAAACATTAATGAAAGTATTATTATGGATTATTGTTGTATTAATACCCACTGCTACAGGTTGGGGTATAATACAATATAAAAATAATCAAGTTATCAATAATATAGAAAGTAATTGGTCTTCTAGCGATTCAATTATACAAAGTGTTGGTAGGAAAAACTATGAAAGAGATATTGATAAAATTAAATTTGATTCTGCTTGTAAAGAGGTTGAAAGACTTAAAGAAGTAAAAGCAGATAAAATTTATGTTGATGAAATGTTACTTAAAATAGATAAAGAATTTGATAGAACTAGACAATTTGAAAATGAAATTATAAAGAGACAAGATCTAATGTTAAAACATTTATTAGATATTAAAAGAGAATTATAATGAATAATTATACTGTAAAGTTATACGATAGTGAAGGTAAAGAAGTTGAGACATTTGTTACCAAACCTAAAACTAAAAAAGAACGTCAAAGGTTTTTTAAAGATTTAGTAAGTAATAAAGATATAGCTTCTTCTAAACGATTTATAGCTTTACAGTTAATATATTTAGTTATGGTTACATTTGTACTTGATGCTTTAGATAGAATTACTATAAATACAGAAGTAACTATATCAATTTTAGCTAGTGGAGTAGCAATACTATTAGGTACAACCATTGAAAAAATAAATCAATATAGAAACATTGATAGTGTTCATAGAAAATATGATAATAAGATTGAAATAAAAGATGATGATAATCCTACAATAATAAATTAAAATGGCTAATTTAAATCAAATAGTTGATAGTATTAGAATAAAAATTGATAAACCTTTTGATCATACTTTACGTGAAGTATTAAAAGATAGAGTTTTACAACTTAGAGCATTGTTAATTAGAAGAAGTACTCAACGACATGGGTTAGATGAAGAACTTAAAATGAGTATTGATATTCCATTAATCGATGTTGATAAGTTAGATAGTTGTTACAAGGCTTTAAATTGTACTAGTCATAGAACAATTAATAAAGTTCCTGTTCCTGTAAGACTATCCAGAGGAGTACCATTTGATTTTGTAGGAACTTTATTTAATATTCCTTATGGTTTTATTAGATTTAGTGAAGAAAATTTCTTTACTTATATTCCTATTCGTAAAGATATGAGAGGTTATTATATGAATAATGGTTACATTTATTTAGTTAATCCTTTACATGAAGATACAATTAGAGTTCGTCATGTATTTGAAAATATAGAAGAGGCTGTTAGTTTATGTGATTCTGATTGTATAGACGATAATACAGATATATTTTTACCTGGTGATTTAACTTCTGAGATAATAAATATACTAGTTGTTGAATTTTTAAATAATCCAAAATATAGAGAATTAGAAATAAAAACTAATGATGATATACTCAGCAGACATAGTAAGGGAGATTAAAAAGAAATTAGATAATAAGATTTTAACTGTAAAGAAAATTGTAAGTAAAAGACAGGCTTATGTTAGACAGTTAGATGTTGATGAATCTTTAAAATATACTAATGTTAAAGAATTAATGTTATTAAAGCAAACTCCAATTTTAATAAAATTAATTAAATGTAAACAAAGTATAAATTATAGATTTGCAGAATTAAAAAAACTTCGTAAATATACGTTACACAATAGAGTAATTTTAGATATTTTACGAGCATATAATAAAGAATTACAACGTGATATATTATTAGGAGATTGTATATATTTAGGTAAGAATTTAGGTAAGATGAGAACTATAATGTTAAAAAGAAATTTTAGTTCATCTAAACGTAGAATAGATTGGGATAAATCTTTTTATGTATTAGAAAATATAGCTAAAGACGTTGCACCAAGTATATATGAAGATTATAAAAATAAGAAAATAAATAGAAATATATTTATAGAGAAAATGAGGAGTTTTGTATATAGTTATGAAAATCCTACTTTTCCTAAATGGCTTGTAGATCACGTTGATGATGTTGTTCCTTATATAAGAGTTAGATTTAATAATAAAATTCCTAACGGTAATAAATATGTTTTTATTCCTACTAACTTTATAAACGATGATGTTAGAAGCCAAGTATCATTTACTGATAATTGTAAAAATAGAGATGAAATTATTGATTCTACTATATTAGGAACTAGAGATAAATTATTTGCACTTTGTAGATACGATGAAAATATTACTAATAATTATGTTGATAATAAATACTTTTAATTATGGTATATAACTGGATTGATGGTTCTATCATAATAGCTGATGTTATAGATAGATTTAATATAGAAACAACCGATTGGATTCCTAGAATTGGTTATTGGATTGAAAATGGTTTAGCTGATTTAAAACTTTTACCTACTAGTCCAACTCAATGTAAAGTAGTAACTGCTAAAGATTTTATGGTTGAATTACCAATACCTTTAAAATCAATTACAGCTATAAAAGTAGAAGATACTAGAATAGAATCATCTGAACAAATAGTTAAAGGTGGTACTAATGATAGTTTATTTTATAGTAATGTTGGAAGAGGTTATATTAGACTTGAAACAGATAATGAATATTTTAGAGATGTAGATGTTACTATTTATTATAAAGGGTTTAAAACAATTTTTAATAAAGATATTCATATCGAAATACCTGAAATACCAGATAAAGCCATAATAATAGAGGCTTTAAGTTACTATGTATTTAAAAATATATTATCTAGGGGTTATATTCATCCTGTATATAATTTATCTGGTGGAGACCCTTTTCTTAATGTAAATATTATTTATAGAGGTCAAAATGGAAAAGGTGGACTTAGAAAAAAAGCAATGATTGAAGCTAAAACAATGAATGAAGATACTAGAGAATATGTAAGTAAAAGACTTAGAACTTTTTTAGATCCTAGTGATTATAAAAATAGAAGTTTTGATGGAAAATTTAATACCTTAGAGTAATGCAATATAAAGATAATATAGATTGGCAATTAAATATTGATGGGGAGATATATAATAGACCTCATAAGAGTATTGTATATGCTTTAAATAAATTATTAGATTCTAATACTACTCCGAGTAGTATAGATGAATATTCTATGTTGGTTAATGAGTGTACAAACGGTATAATTATAGGTGTAATACCAACACGGGATTCCATAGTTTTATTTTCTCTACCTGTTTTAAATTATCAACCCTATTTTGAGATAGGAACATTTAAAGATAATTCATATAGTATTATATTTAGAACTAAATATATTGATTTTAGTTCTTTTGATGCTATACGTGGGGTATGTGATTATAATATTAAAGGTGAAACTATTATAGCATGGTGTAATGGTATTAAAGATAGTAGTACTAAACCATGTATATTAAATTTAGATGATTTGCCTTTTAAGTCAGGTATAAATCCTACTACATACGAATTAATTAATCCTGATGAAATAAATATGTTGTATATGTTTCCAGAAATGACATCTATTCCTCAAATTACTGATGCTGAAGTGTTTGATGGTGGTGGTAGTTTAATATCAGGTGTATATTATATAGCGTTTGCATACGGGGTTAATAAATATGATATTGGTAATTATGTATATGTTAGTAATCCTATTTCAATTTATAGAGCAAATAAATCTTTACCTTATCAAGAAATTGTTGGATGTGGTATAAATGAAAATACTTCTAAAGCTATAAATGTTAAAATTGAAGATATAGATATTAACTTTAAATATCTAAGTGTTGCTATTATTCATAAATCTAATGAGAACTTTAATTGTTATATCTTTAATGATAATATTTCATCAGATAGTAAATATTTTTTGATTGATTCTTTAAGTAGGTTTGAAAAAGTTGATATTTCATTAGTTACTGAAAATGCTATTATATATGAAAAAATTCATGCTATTACCAAAATAGATAGACGTTGTATTATAGGTAGAGTTAAAGTCAGAGAAAATGTAGATTATCAAAAGTTTGCTAATAATATAAAAGTTCAATATGTAGATGATGATAGAAAAGAGTATTATGGTACAAGTGGTATTAACTTTGAAAATACTTATAAACATTCCTATAATATAGTATTTGAAAAAACTTTTTTACCAAATGAAGTATATGCTCTTTATATAAGATTAAGATTTACAGATGGTAGTTTATCGGAAGCATTTCATATACCAGGTAGAAAAAGAAGAGATGAGATTGTCCCATCTGGTCTAGATAGATATATGGTTTATTCAGGTATTGTTGGTGGTCATCCAGTAATTAAAAGTTATTATGAAGATGCTGTAATTACTAATGGTGTTGATTCTTTAAGTGAACTTAATCCAAATAGTTCTCCTGTTGTTAATCATTTTAATAATGATATATTAATTGCACCAAATATTAAAATATTTCATACTAGAGATACAAGTTTTATATATGGAGGTATAAAATATTTAGGTTATTGGGATAATTTAGATGAATTATATCCAGATGATGATAATTACGATGTATATGATGTAGATATAAATGGTATAGAAATATCTACAGGTTATACTTTAAGAAATAAAAAAGTTAGACATCACAAAATGCCATCAGTAGATAAACTATTTAATAGAAATAGTACTTTAGGATATTATAATCATACAGATAGTAATGTTGGTAGTTTATATTTAAGATTATATGATATAAAATTTCCTAAGTATATAGAAGATAAAATTATAGGATTTGAAATATTGTATGCTAAAAGAAATTTTGCAAATAGTATTATTCAAGCTTCTTTATCAATGACACATTGGTTATATCAATATTATGATATAGCAGCAAGTAAACCTGTTAGCAATAAATATATTCCAATAGATTATAGAAGGCAAGATTTTAGTTTTTATAATGTTAAATCTGTTAGAAATTTAAATAATATAGTATTATTTCCTTATGATTTAATGAAAACTGGAGGACAATTATTATTTAATTATATTAGTTGTCAATTAAAAGTTAGTTATCAAAATGATTGGGCTAATAATTATTATGGTGTAAAAGTTGAAAAATATACTGGTGGTGAATATGAAGATGCTAATAGTTATATTAGGACATTAGGTCTTCATAAAGGTGGTGGTATTGCTAGTGGAGTAACTACTGTTGTTGAATCTGAAAAAATACGTAATGTTAAAGATAGTAAATATATAAATAATAGTTTTATTTCTGATTCTGTATTAGATAATGAATATGGTCAAAGTTGTGTATTAATAAATATTGATAATCCAGATACTTATTTAACTATTCCTGATTTAATGACAGCACAACCTACTATGAATAAATATCTTGTTGATTTATGTATGTTTAAAAGAAATTGTTATTATGAATATAATAATCAAGAATTAATTTCATGTGGAGTATTTTATAATAAAAGCTTAGTTGATATAAACTTAACATCAGGAGATTGTTTTATAGGGTTACATTCATATAGGGTTACAGGATTAAGTAGAAAATGTATATATAGTGATGAAAATGCTATATTTAGATTATTATATTCATATCCAATATATTCTGTAAATAATATAGAATTGAGATATGAAGGTGATGGTATTTATTCACCTGCTCCTCCTTATGTATCAGAAGATAAAGAACGTATATTTCCAAAATTAGGTGGAGATTGTAATATTCCATACGGTAGTCTTCTTAGCGCACCATTTTCAATATTTACTTATAAAAATACTAAAATAGATAATTTTTACGGTATAGGTAACAGAGGATATAATTTAGATTATACCTCTTTAAATGATATTTTTAAAAGTGTTATATTTAATATATTTAATCCTAGAGTAGATATATTTCCAAATAGGGTTCATGCTTCAATTCCTAATCAAAGTGAATCATTAGGATTAGGTTGGAGAAAGTTTTTATATGATGGTTATAGAGAAATGCCTTCTGATAAAGGTGCTATTACATTACTTGAAGCTACTGATGATATATTATATATACAATGTGAAAAAGGATTATTTATAGATAAACCTAAAGATACATTAGAAACTATTGATGCTAGTATAGGTTTACAGGAAACGACAATACTTGCTAGAAAACCAAAAGAGGTTTTATATGATAAAGATGGTGAAATAGGTTGTGTTAATATGTTTGGTGGAATTATTACTAAGTATGGATATTGTGTAATAGATTCTGTTAAAGGTAGGTTATATATATTAAGAGATAATATACAAGAACCTACTATGGACTCTGTTACATCTTATCTTAAATTATATGGTAGTTTGCCAGCAGAAGAAGTAAATATTTTTAATGATGGTGGTTTAATGTTAGCTTATGATGATAAATATGAAAGATTACTTATTTGTAAAAAAAGTTTTAACAGAGGTGGAGAATATGGTGTTGATAAATCGTTTACTCTTAGTTATCATTTGTTCAGAAAACATTTTATATGTTTTCACTCATACATACCAGACTATATTTTCGGGTACAATTTTAAATTATATTCTATAAAGAATGATACATTTAATTACGAAGTACCAATTCCACAAATAGGACATAATTTTGGTATTTTATATGAACATAATATTGAAACTTCAGTATGTACTTTTTATAGGGAAACCTTAGATAATATTACATGGGAACAAAAAGTATATAAAAGTATTATTGACGTTATGTATCATTCTTTTTATCAAAGTGTTGGAGATAGAATTATGTTAATAGGACATCACTATTCTAAAATTCTTAATAGTTTATCTTGGATTACTAGCACTTATGATTTCGATGGTAATATATTATATGATGAAACAGTAGATAAAATAGCTGTATATAATGATAGTCAGTGTACTGGTGAGTTATTTGTTAAAAATAGTTATGATTGGTTTAATAATAAATGTGGAAGAAATGTAGATGACACATGGTTTTATAATGATTTAAAAGATTTTGTATTAAATAATAAATTAAAGTTTATTCAAGATTTTGAATTTATAATTGCTAATATTAATAAAAATAAAAAGAATTGGTATCAATGTTCATATATTGTAGGGAAATACATAGTAGCTAGATTAATATCTGAACAACCTGATAGATTAGTTAAAATACATGATATATATATAGATTTTGAAGCTAATAAAAGATAAATATTATGGCAAAAGAAAATGAATATGGATGGTGGGATGCTGGCTTTGATGTATGGCTAGATTCTAATTTAAAAGCTGCTGAATGGGGTACTACTGGCTATGAAGTTGGTGGTGGTATTGGAGGTATTGTAGGTACTGTTGCTGGTGGACTTTATGGTATATATACTGGAAATAAAGCAGCAAGAGATAAACAAGAATTAATACGTGAACAAAAAGATTTTGAAACCTTACAAAAAACTAGAACTAAAGAAAGTATTAGTGCTAATAGTGAAGCTATATATGGATTTAAACCTAGAGGTACTACATTGGGTGGATATTATAAGATGGGTGGTAGATTAAAAGATATTAAAGGTGGTGGTCTTAGAGGTGTTAGTTCTACAGGCAGATTAGTTACTGGTAATAGACATGAACAAGGTGGTGTTAATTTAGGTAATGCGGAAGTAGAAGGTGGAGAATTTATTGATGGTAAGAATGTATTTACAGATAGATTATTTACTAGAAATAATAAAACATTTGCTGATGAAGCTTTAGCTATATCTAAGAAAAAAGGTAAATTAGAGGAGGGTATGATGAAATCAGTTAAAGATAGAAATAAATATAGGTATAATGCAATTAATAGATTGCGTAGTATTGCTGATAATGAATTAAAACAATTGTTTGAAGAACAAGAAGGATTAAAAGAACAGAGTGGTATTGAAGGAAGTAATCAAAAATTTGCTGGTGGTGGTAATTTAGATAATAATCCTTATAATCGTGAAGCTTATTATAGATATGATTATTCTAATAATCCTTTTATTAATGACCCTAACTATGGACAAAGTTTAAATTATAATAGTTTTAGTGATCCTTATAATAGATATAATATGGGTATTCAAAAAGGTAAACTTAATATGGATATTATTGATATAAATAATAAAAGATTTTTATCTAATCCTCATCATCCTTATATAAGAAATCCTAAACCTGAAATGATTATATCTCCTTCTACAAATGGTGCATATAAAAGAGATATAAATACTACTATACCACAATTATTTCAACCTACTAATGATGTTGGTGGAAAAGGTAAAAATTATTTAGCTAACAATATTAATTCTGAAAGTATATCCGAACTTACTCCTTTAGTTATAGATAACCTTCAAGCCATACAGGCAAATAGAAGATTAAAAGGTATGAAAATACCTAAACCTACTTATTTAACACCTGCTGTAATAGACAAAAGAGTTGATATTAATGCTTCATTATCTGAAATAGAAGCTAGTAAAAGCGGAATGTTTAGAAATATAGATGCTAATACTGCAAATAGTCAAACAGCATTGGCTATGAAATCTAAAATAGATCGTGCTGCTAGGTTAGATAAATCTAAATTACATCAAGAAAAAACAAATGTAGAGAGACAGTTATCTAATCAAGAAATAGCAATGAATAAATCTATTGAAGAAAAAAATAATGCTTTATATGATGATTATAAAGCTTCTGAATTTGCTAAAGATGTTCAAACTAAAATTACTAATCCTTCTGCTAATTCTATTAATTTAGTTGATGATATTAAATATTTGATGGATAAAAATGATCTTAAAGAATATCAAATGGCTGCTATACTTGCTAATTCTATTGCTAGTAATGGAAAACAATTAGATGCTAATTTTTTACCTATATTTAAAACAAGTTATGCTAAATTAGAATATTCTAAAGGAGTTATTACTAGTAATGATGACTATATAGATTTTTATAAAAAGTTAAAGGGTACTTTAAATAGTAGGGATTTAAAAGAGTTTGAAAAATGGGGTAATGAACAGGGTTATACTATAAAATAATTTAGATATGATTAATAATTTTGGCGATATAAAATTAAGTGAATATAGACCTACTCCTAGAGGGTTACCTGTAGAAAATATTCTTAAATCTTATGATAAATTAGAAGCTAGATATGATAAAAATTTAATGTTCTCTGAACAACTACAAGAAAAGGTTGATGAACTTAAAGTAGAAGATCATAATGCTGAATATTTAGATAATGCTAAAAATAACTTATATAATACTCTTAATACTATTGTAGAAAGTGGTAATTTAGAGTATGGTGAAAAAGGTTTAATGAAAGCTGCTAAAGATTTTAAGAATAGTGATCTTCTTAAAGAATCTTTAGAAAGTTATGCTATGTTTCAACAATGGCAAGCAGATATTAAAGAAAGAGGATTAGATATAGAAGACCCTGATAGAATAAATAAGTGGTATCAATACTATAGACAAAATGCTAAGAAATTAGAACGTGATGAAAACGGTAATGTTATAAATAGATTTAATTTACCTAGACCTGTAGATACTCCTGATCTTAATGCTATAGCAGATGAATTTTTAAAAGGTTTTGAAGCAGATGATATTTTAGGTATTGCTACTAATCCTAATCCTGATGCTCCAAACTTACAACCATTAATAGATTTTGGTGATTATGTAGGTGTTGGTGGAGTTACTAGTATTAAATCTACTAGTAAAATGAATAAGGCTTTATCTAGTAGATTTATTAGCGACCCTAAAGTTATGGCATATTTTGATGAAATGTATATGTTAGATAAAAGTTTAAATACAGATGATATAGGTACTAAATTAAATAGTGTTGGTATTGATGATTTAAAAATATTAGACTTGTTAAGTAAAGAAGGTCTTACTAATGAAGAGGTTTATAATCAAGAAATATTAAATTTAGAAATTAAATTAAATTCTCTTTCTAAATTATATAGTAATGAGAAAAATTCTGAAAAACGTGAAGAGTTATATAAACAATATATAACTACTCAAAATAATTTAAATGCTGCTGCTGAATTACAAACAGATAAAATATTATCGGGTGAAGATTATAATAAAAAATTAGAAAAATATTATTATTCTGGTTTTATATCTAGTAAACTTAAAGGCGTTACTGATTCATATGTTGAAAAATATGATAGTGTTAAAACTAAATATGATGTTAAAGATAAGTGGAGATTAAAAATGGATCTTCAACATAGTTATAATATGAGATTAAAAGATTATGAATTTGGCTTAAAGATGAAAAATACTATTAGTAATATGTCTGATTTTGGTAGTGAGTTTACAGTTAGTTATGATAATTTAACTGGTGACAGTAAAAGAAAGTATGATAAAGATTTAGCAAATATTGAAACTTTAACTACAACTTTAGCTAAAACTCCTAAAGGTACAGATGAATATAATAGATTAAAATTAGAATTAGATAAAGCACAAGTAGGTAGTAATGGTTATGTTGAAGTTGTTAAAATGTATTATGATGAATTAGTTAAATTAGATCCTTCTGTAAATAATAAATTTATAATTAGTTATGATGAATATTTAAAAAAATATAAACAATATATTCACGATTCTAAAGATAAACCTTTAAGTAAAGATGAATATTTAGTTTTAGCAATAAATGATAAAGCTAATAGTCTTAGAAAAACTGTAATAGGTAGTCAAATATTAGAATTTGGAAATTTATTAGATAGTAGAATTATGAACTCTAAAAAATTAGCATTATTAACTATTAGGGGTAATACAGTAGATTATGATAATTTTCAAGGTGAATATAGTGTAAAAAATAATAAAAGACTTCGTGGTTCATTAGAAAGAAGTATAGATTTAACTTCATCTAGGTATGAATCTCAAGATGGAAATAGATTAACTATTACTGGAAAAGGTTGGGAAAATTCAGCAGAAGATGAAAATTTTGTAGAACTAATGAATCTTAATTCTAATGGACAAAAGTTAGCTATTCGTGGTCAATTGTATAATACTGCTGGTGATGAATTATATATAGCTTTAACTAAAATGGATGGTAAAGTTAGAATTAATGGAAATGTTGTTAAACTTGATAATAGTGAAGCTTTAAAAAAATCATTAATTCCACAAACTGTTGTAAATCCACAAGTATTAAGAGATGGTTCTTTTGGTTATGCTGTAAATTTTTATGATAAGAGTGGAAATATTTTAGTTGGTGAAAATAATCAACCTGTAGTTATATATGCTAAACCCTTAGAAGCTGGTCAAGAAACATTAAAAATGAATTTATTAGAAACTGCTGAAAAGGGATTAGGTAGTTATCATATGGCTACGCAAGGTGCTGCAAAATTAGCTATGGAAAACTTATTATTACAAACTTATTTAAGACGTAGTGGTATTGTATTTGAAGATATAATAAATTACAAAGGTACTAAGAAAGCAAATGTAAATTTTATGGCTGGTCAACTTAAATATAATATGGAAATAGATAAATCTGGTAATATTATATTTGGAGTATATGGCGTAAATGGTCAATTAGATAAACAAACTGACCCTACACTTATTACAAATGATAGTTATGAAGCAGCTATTATATTTGATGCTATAAGAAGGAAGTCTGAAAATAAAATGCAATTACAAAAATAATATGGAGAATTATTCATTAGATAACTATTTGTATAGTAATCCTAGAAGCGGATTAGATATATCTAAAATAAATATTACAGTACCTTTACCTAAACCTATAGAGGGTGTTAATTCTTCTATGGTTGGTTATCCTACTAATAAATTACATTCTGATTATATTGAAGGTACTATGGTTCATCCAATGTCTGATGTTGGAGAACTTATGGCACAAAATCAATCAATAGGTGATAGAATAGGTAATGGTTTAGGTAGATTAGTAGGTACTTTTGCTACTAAAACTCTTCAAGGTGTTGGTCATATTGCTGGTGTAATACCTGCATTGTGGGAAGGTATGGATGCTATTACTAGTAATGCTATAGTAGAATTATTTGCAGGATTAGAAGAAGATATTAAAGAGGCTTTACCTGTATATAAAACTAGAGATTACTTAAATGGTAATATATGGAAACAAATGGGTACTGCTAGTTTTTGGATGGATGATTTTATAGATGGTTTAGCATTTATGGCTAGTATGTTTGTTCCTGGATTAGCTGTTAGTAAAGGTCTTAAAGTAGGTTCTAAGTTAGCAAAGTTGTATGGTAATACAATTAAAAGTAGTAAATTAGGTAAGGCTGCATTGTCTAAAAATGCTAACTATTTAAAAAATTGGGCTGCTAATGCTGATCGTAAAACAATAATTGGACTTAGTGCTTTAAGTGAAGCAGGATTTGAAGCTAGAGAGGTACAATTAAATATAGAAAATAGTTTTTATGATCAAGATAATTTTGGTAATAGAGTTATAAAAATTAATCCTGAAACAGGTAAACCATATACACTTAATGAAATAAAAGAAAGATCAGCTAAAGCTGCTAGAGATGTATTTATAGCTAATGTTGGATTACTTATGTTTACAAATGCTGTTCAGTTTGATGCTCTTATGGGTATGATAAATAAAGCCCCTGTAAAGTCAGTAGCTAATGTTTTAGCTGGTGCTACTGCTAAAACAAGTACTTTAGGTTATGCTAAAAGTATGGCTATGTCTTTAGGTAAAAATATTATATCAGAAGGTATTATAGAAGAAGGTTTTCAATTTGCTTTACAACAAGATGCAGAGCATAATATAGATAATAAAAGACCTATTAATGAAAAAATAGTTGGAGTATTTGATGAATGGTTAAATGCTTTTACTGATGATGAAGGTGTTAAAGCTATGGTATTAGGTGGTTTAATATCATTTATACCAGGTTTGGGACATGGTTATAATAGTTATAGAGGAGATGTTAAGAGATCAAATATGAGGTCTCAAATATTAACTCAAACTCTATTTCAGTATAAAGGTTTATCTTCTAAAGATTTTTTTGAAACAGAAGAAATTAATGGTGAATCTCAAATTAAATTAGATAAAAAAGGTAATCCTATATGGAATAAAACTAAATTAGCGGAAGTTGCTCCTACTTTATTAAATACTGTTGGTGGTTTAGCTATTGCATCTAACGAACATAGTACACCTGAACAAATATATTCATTAGTTGCTCAAAAGATGCACGGATATATTATGGATTTATTAAATAAAGATATAAAAGGTGAACATTTATTAAATGATATAGAATTTACTCTTAATTCTCAAATAGAAGAATTAGAAAAGGAATTTGGTAAAGATCATAAAGTAATAATAGACTTTAAGGAAAAATATATACAACCTTTAAAAGAAGAAGCAAGTAAGATAGAAGCTGATTTTAATTATGCTAGTAATATAGCAGTGTTAGGTAGTGAAGTTCCTTTTTCTGGTGAATTAGCAGAAGAATTTAGACAAAGAATGATATATCATTATACAGGTACTATGGCTAATAGTCGCTATAATGATAAAAATATAAAAGTTTTCAATGAAATAAAAGATAAATTATTAAAAGATAGAAAGCCTACTGATATAATAGACTTTGAGGTTTTTACTTATTATAATTTAGTACAACAATTAAAAAATCTTAGAGGAAAAAGTAAAAATAAAACTAAATCTAATATTGATCTTACAGGTTTATTAGAAAATAGTCAATTAATTGAAAGTATTAATGAAAAGATTTCTAATTTAGAAAATAAAATATCTGATCAAAAGAAAAAAGTATTAGAACTTAAAGAAAATTATAATCTATCGGAAAGTAAAACTATAGATGTTGATTTATCTTATATAGATAAAGATAGAAAAATGGAAGCTTTATCTTCTAATATAGAATTAGAATATATATCTACCGAATTAAGTAATTTAGAAGAAAGTAAAAATGAAATAAATAAAACTATTGATAATTATCAACATAATTTAAATAATTTTTTAAATGAAGAGTATAAGAAATTTTTAAAAGATAAAGAAGAAAAAGCTAAAGAAATTGAAGAAAATATTATTATTCAAGTTAAGGAAAATTTAGGTAGACTTGTAAATAATGCTAAAAGAGATACTAATGGTAATATAGTCATTAGTAAAGAAATGAAAGATTTATCTAAGGTATTAAAAGATGATAATGGTTATTTAAATAGTCTTATAGAAAGTTCTAATAGAGAATATAAAAATAAAGAAAAAGAAACTAAAGATAAAAAAGTTGAAGAGTCTACAAAAGATACTACAGAAGTAAAAACAGAAAGTAAAACAGAAAGTAAAACTTCTACTAGTCCTTTAACACCCGATCAAATAAAAATAGAAACTTCTAAGTTATTAGAAAAATATTATAATCTATTATTTAATTTTATTTTTGATACTAATATTAATAAAGATGTATCTTATTTTGGTGTTACTGCTGACTTTAAATCTGCGTATCCTGATTTTTTAGAGCCCGATAAATTATTAAATATATTTAAAAGTAAAATAAATAAATTACCGGAAGATATAAGAAATGATATAATTAAAGAACTTTATAATATAGTTAAATCTATAGCTATATTACAATTATATTATGCAAATAGCAATAATGGATTAAGAATACGTAAAACTGAATATTTTATATTAAATAGATTAGCTAGTATATTTTTAGATAAAGATTTCTCTTCTATTATTGGAGAAAGTTTTTTAGATAATACTAGTTCTAATATATTAGATATGATGTATAAGGAAGGTGAAACAGCTAGTTTAGAACAATTTAGTTTAACAAGTAATAATTTATTATATGAAATAAATAAATCTTTATTATCTCCTATTTTTACTACAATAGATATAAGTGGTAAAATAAATATTGTAGGTATAAATAAATTAGAAAGTCCTATATTAGATAATTATTTATCTGTAGAAAAAGAAGAAGTAAAAGAAGAACCAAAAGAAGAAGTAACAGAAGAACCAAAAGAAGAAGTAAAAGAAGAACCAAAAGAACAATCTAAAGAATCTAGTACATTACCTACTATTCCAGAAGATATGGAATTTACTGATAATTCTATTAGTGTATATTTAATGGATTTATTAGATAATTTTCCTAGTTATGATGATCTTTCTAATGTCCATGATGGTAATATAGTATTAAATTCAAAAAATAAAGACCATAGACAAATTATACAATTAATAACAGCTTTACAAAAATTAAAATATGGTGATAAAGTTAGTTTAAGTATAGATAAAGATAGTGTTTTATATGATAATAACAAAGATAGTTGGGAAAATGTACCTATAGTTGTTAAATTAGGTTCGTTAAAAGTTGGTTATATTCAATCTACAATATATTTAGAAAGTGAATATGATATAATTAATTCCATCATTGAATTGGGTGATAAATCTGATTTAATTAATAAGTTATTAAATGATTATTTAAGTAGAAACGTTGATTATAATGCTATAACTGTTTTATTAAAAAACGAATACCCTAAATTATATAAAGCCATTATGAATATGGTAGAATATAATTTATCTAAAAAGGATAGTGGTTCTATTCAAGTTAACTTTAAAAAAGTTGTTGAACATATATTTATATTAGGTAAAAAACATAAATTAACATCTGATACTGGTGGTAGATATAGTTATAATGAATGGAAAGTTAAAATAGAAGGAGAACTAAATCAACTTAAAGCGATAAGAGCTGCTATATTTAAAGGTAAAACTGTTGAAATGGTTGCTGATAATTTAAGCAGTGGTGTATTTGCATCAAATGAAAAAGGTGGAACTAATATTAAAAATCTTAATTTGACAATTAATGATATTATTATTAGAAAACAAGGAAAAGGAGGATTGGCTAGTTGGTATAATAACGATGGTACAAATTCAAATATAAATTATCCTGTTTCTTTTGAAGGTGCTAGTGGGTATGGTTTCTATGTATTAATACCAACTATGAATCAAAATTTTAAAGACGATTATTTTAGTAAAATGCCTTTAAAATTATTTGCTGAAAAAGTTACTAAGAAGGATATGTTAGAGGCATTAAATAAACTTCCTAACTTACTAAAACAATTAGAAAATAAAGAAATAGATTATGAAGATGTATCTAAAAAATTAAGTATCCCATTAGCAAAAGTATTTTCAGATAGAGTTGTATTTAATGCAAATAATAGCGAATATACATTAAGGGTAGATATTAATGGTAAATTAAGATTAACTAAAGGTTTAAAAAATTCAGAAGTTGTTGTTGATACAATAGAAGAATTTGCTGCAATGTTAACAGAAGGTACAGAACCTATAAAATATTTTATAGATTTTAATATATCTAAAGAAGAATTAGAAAAGGCTTTAAAAGAAGGAAAACTATTAGCTTCAATTTCTACTATTGTTGATGAAAATGGAAAAATAATAAGTTATCGTCAACCTAAAAGTAGAAGTAATGATCGTATAACTGATAAAACAGGTAATACTATAGATTTAAAGTTAAAAGTTGTAAGACCTAAAGATGTAGGTTTAAAAAAAGATGTTAAAAAAGAAGATAGTGGTACTATTGTTAAAGATGATAAGAAAGAACAACTACCTGTAGAAAAGAAAGAAGACGATACTATTGAAAGTTTAATAAATGAACTTGAAACTATTGGTGTATTTTCAAAGGAAGAAGCTACTGCATATAGAGGTAAAAATAATCATAGATTTAGAAAAATAAGTACTGGAGATATATCTTCACTTGCTTTTACAAATAAAGTTTCTTTAACTGTTGAAGAAATAAATAGTTATGTAGATAGAATTAGAAAAGCAGACAAAAAAGATCCTCCTGATCCTACTGATACAACAAGTGGTACAGGTATAACATTTGCTACTATTGGAGAAGTTGAAGAATATAATCAAGATTTAAACCCTATTGAGGCTCAAGAGTGGTGGGATGCTAGATTTCCAGATATTAAATTAAATATAGATACATATAATTATCTTATAAGACGTGGTAAATATGCAGAATTTCATAATGCTATGGTATATATTTCTACAAAAGCTGATTATGGTATTCATTATCACGAAGCATTTCATGTTGCATTTAATTTATATACTTCTCCTGAACGTAAGTTAGCAATATATAAGGAAGCAATTAAAGAATTTGGTATTAGAGATTATTCAAAATTAGATGAATTATTAGCAGAAGAATTTAGAAAGTATGCTATATATAGAGAAGATACTAAGCTCGGAAGTAAAATAAGAAGGCTTTTTGAAGAATTATTTAATTATATGTTGTCTCTATTAAATAGAAATAACGAAATAAAGTCTTTCTTTGAAGATATTTATGATAATAAATTTGGTAACTATTCTAATAAAGCTATTAATAATAGATCTAACTTGGTAATGTTATCTATTGGTCTTTTTAAAGCATTTAATTTAAATGGTAAAGCTAAATTATTTTCACCTAATATAAAATTTGATATAGGAAATAAAACTTTAGATATACATGAAGCTATATATTATATAAATAGTGGAGTTGAAGGAAGTTATCAACTTAGACTTCGTGAAAAAACTATATTAAATAAAGATAATAAGGAAGTAAATAAAGTTTACTTTGAAATTTTTAATATTGGAAATAACGAAGTATTTGGAGAATATGGATTAATACTTCCTATATTTAATAGTCCTAAAGAACAGGAAGCAACTTTAAATGCTTTAGTTGGATTATATCCTATTTTAAAACATCATATAGTACCAAAATTAAATAAAAAATATGGTTTAATAACAGCGAAAGAATTAAAAGATAATCCTGAATTAAATCATAGATTAGAATTAGGTAATATTATTATAGATACAGTTAGACAAAGAGAAAAACTAGATAGTAGTGATAATAATTATTTAACCCAAAATCAAAGAAATTTATTATTGCGTGTTGCAGAAGATTTAAAAACAAATAAAGATGGTTTGTTTGAATTATATAGAAATGTTTTGCAAGATATATATAAAATTCGCATTACTACTTTAGAAGAACTTGATGATAAAATAAAAGCACAGTTAGAATATGATAAATTATTTAATGATTATGATGGGGAAGAAGAATTAATTGATGATGCTAATCCTTTAACAAAAGCATGGCAGGATGAAGATTTATTATCAGAACCTGGATTAGATAAATTATCTTCTAGAACTAGAGAAATACTAGGTAGTTTAAAAAAATTAGATAAAAATGGTAAAGTTATTAAAAATAAATATACTGGTTTAGATGAATATATTGATTTAAAGTTAGAATATTCTAGATTACAACATAGTTTAATTGGTGTTGTTAGTATGGATGATATGATGGATAGATTAAAAAAAGCATCATATATTAAACCATATTTAATAAATTTAATAAGTCTAATTAGACAAAATCCTAACATTGCTAGTTCTTTATTAACTGATTTTAATAGAGTTGTAGTAAATGAAGAAACAGTTAATATTACTAATAATAGTATAACTGGTGTTAAAATTACTAATCGGGTTAAATTACACTATCATAGATTAGCTAATATTTGGGCAGAATCATTTAAATATAATCTTACAGATGGTAAATTTTTTACAAAAGAGTTTTTAGATAGCAGAGATAAATATGAAAAAAATTATAATAAAATATATAGTAATATAAGAAAATATCAAAAAGATGATACAAAATCAGAAGAAGATAAAATTAAATATTTACAAGAGCAATATGGTTATTTATCTGATATTTTTTCTAAAAGTTTATATGAACTAGGAATTAAAATAGATAAAGATATTATTCTTAGCTATATTAATAATCCATATGATAAACGAATTAATAATGATTTAGAATTTCCACAGGCTATAATAGTAAATGATTTAAAAAGATCTATTAATGAAATTGGATATTATATAATAAAAGCTATAAACGATGCTAATATTATTGAAGATGAAATTGATAGTTATGATGCAGTTAATATAGTACATAAAGAAATATCATCTAAAATATATTCTAAATTAAATAATATAGCAGAATTATTTGCAGATTATATGGAGTTTCCTATTGAATTTAGTTATTTAGGTGCTGAAAATAATCAAAAGTATGCCGTAAATGATAAAAATTTATTAACTGAGTTTCTACAATTAATTAAAAATGAAGCTGGACATAAAATAATATTAGAAAAGTTAACTAGATTTATGAAAGATGATAGTATGAAATATTCTAATTTTATGAAAGCTGCTTTAAAAATAGATTATGGTACAGGGGAATTTAAACAACAAGATGGAGAATATATATTAAATGAAGATTTTATTAATAGTTTTGATGTAAGAATATTTGGTGGTATTGACTTTCCTAAAAGAGGAAAAAATAATGTTGTTAAAAATATTAAAGGTCGAGAATTAGCTATTGCTCAATTATTATTATATCATCATAGTACATTAGAAAATAGAAGTGGATTTGCTAAATATATGTTACCAACTATAGCAGATAGTGGTAAAAATTATACTATAAATTTACCTTTTTATAAGTTAAGAGGTACTAGAGATATAAATACTAAACAATTTATAATAAATAAAGATGGTGTTAGATTAAAACAAGCTGTATATAATACTATATATAGTGAATTGGAAGATATGAAAAATGCTACTGATTTATTATTTAATATTGTTGATAATAGATTAGAACTTAAAGAAGGTATAGAAAATAATGAATACATATATGAGCATTATCATTATGTATATTCTACAACTAAATTTGATGAATTTGGTAAACCTATTAAAATATTTTTAGATGAACAAGGTAAACCTACTGGTAGAGTATTTAAATTTTATAATATAACTACATTAAATAATATTTCAAATATATTTAATCCTTCTACAGGATTAGTAAATATTACAAAAGATAATATTGAAAATGACCCTTTCGTTAAAAAGATTATAGATACAGCAGTTCAAGAATTTTTATATAGCTTAATATATGATTATTCAAAATTAATGAAACCTTTTCATTTTAGAGGTAAAGATGGAAAATTAACTTATAATAATTCATTATTATTATTACAACATCCAGAAGCTAATAATATAAATGATAAAGGTAAAGATCATTTTATTAAAGGTAAAAGTTCAACATATCGTGTTCCTAGTTATCAACAGCACTTATTTGCAGAGTATGCTATTAATGCTTGGTTAGCAAATATTCAAATAGCTGAAATGTTTTTGGGTAAATTATCTCAATTTGAAGAAGGCTCTTTTACAAAAAGAGCTAAATCAATGATTCAAAAAGGTAGAAGTGTATATAGTAATAAAATATTAAGAGTTCAAAACTTCTATACCCCTAAAAGAATTGTTTCAGATTATAAATTGATTGAAGATGCTATAAGTTCAGCAATAAGTATTACTGATCCTATTGAACATAAAAAGATTTTAAATAATTTAATGAAACCTTATAAAAAAGGTGTTAATTTTTCAGATGGTTTTAGTTATACTACAACTACTCGTTTAGTAAAACAGTTACAAGAATTTGGAGCATATGAGAATATATCACATATGTTTAATAGAATAATTAAAAACGGAAATGAAATATATTATTTAAAAGAAAGTTTAACAGATAAAGAAATAACAATATACTTAAACTCAATAAAAAGTTTATATACAGATAGAGATATAGACGGTAATGGTAAAGTAGTTAGTAAATATAAAAAACATTCAGAATTTCCATTAGACCCAATATTTACGAAAAATATACCTTCTTTAGAAGTTATTCGTAAACACATGGAAGATAATAATATTGATATATTTGGTGATGTTAGTACTGAAAAAAATGGTTATTTAAATACTGAAGCTATTAGTTCTGATGGTATAAATATAAACTCTGATCAACTTTCTAAATTACCAATTGAAGAACGATCAGTAACTCACGATAGAGTTCAGCTTGATGTTCCAGAATTACATATTGATAAAGAAGTTAAATTAGGTTTACAGATTCGTAAACATATATTAGCAAATATTAATAAAAAAGGTAGATATAAAAATATAATTACAGGTATTTCTAAAAAAGGTATTGAAGTTGAAAATAATATACATGATTTAATTGGTAAAATTACTACATTAGATAGAGAAAAACTTGAAGAAAGATTATCTATAGTTGAAAAAGATATAATAGATAAAAAAGAAAATTCAATTAAAAATCTTTATAGAGTATTACTTAGTCAATTTAAAAATAGAAACTTTACACAAGATATTATGGATTCTATTTCTACACTACCAGACTATAGTGACTTTGAAGGAACATTAGATTTATTAGGTATTCGTAAACAAATAGTTCAAATATTAATGGCATTATATACTAAAAATGTATTAGAAACTAAAATGCCAGGTATGCAATTGGTTAATATTAGTAATCAATTTAATAATATCATAGTAGAAAAAGAAAAGAAAGGAGAAATTGAAGAAATAAGAAGAAGTTTACAATCATATAAAGATAAAAATGGTAGAATTATAGTAGAGGTATATATTCCAGCATGGAGTAATGATTTCTATAATGAAGATGGTTCATTAATAGATGTTAATGATTTGGATGATAATTTAAAATTAATGCTAGGATATAGAATACCTAGTTCTGCAAAACATTCAGCATTTATAATGAAAGTTGTAGGATTTACACCTAAAGAATATGGTAGTATAGGTATTGCTCCAGATAGTTTAATGTTACCTACAGGTTGGGACTTTGATATTGATAGTTTCTTTGTTAATAGATTTAATCATATTAAAACTGATGATGGTAAATTTAAAATTCTTGACTTTGATAATTATAATACTGATAATAAATTAATATTAAAAAAACAATATCAAAATGAATTAGTTTCCTATATGATTAGCGTATTAGGAAGTAAGTATTCAACATTAGAAAGATTTAGTACTGCTGAATCGCCAAATATTGTAAAACATCGTGATGAAATTAAGAAGATATTAGGTAATAGTATAAAATTAAATCCTTATAGTCCTGCTGATCAAATTAAAATATTTAATATAGCTAGAGCTGGTGCTAAAGGTTTAGGTGCAGCCGCTAATACTGTTACTACAAGTACAATATTACAAAAATTAGATATAAAACTTAAACAACCTATTGATACAATACTTGATGATAATGGTAATCCTATTATAATAAAAAAATTATTAAGGAATAATGATAATAGTTTTATTACTAAAGACGGAATTAATATTATACAAACCTTAGGTGAAGCAGTTCTTATGTTTGTTGATAGTATGAAAATAGAATTACCTGTAAATTTAAATGAAACTAGTTTTGGTGTATATAGCTTAATGGAACAATTAATGTTAGGTACAGAATTTTCATTAAAGTTTTTAGCACAAGAAGTTGTTGATTTATATTTAGATAGAGTTGATATAGAAAGTACGATGGAAATGTTAGATCAAGAATCTCGCAATCCTATAAATAAAACTAGAAATGAAATATTAACTAATTTATATATATTAGTTGCTCCTAAATTAAGAGAACTTAATAAAACTAATAAAGAATATAATTTAGCTGAATTTGATAAAAGACTTAAAAAATCTAAAGATGGATTATTATTTTTTAATTTATTTAGTAAAAATGATATTAATTTAATAAGACAGTTTGAAAAAATATTAGGTTTAGAAATATTAACTAAAAATTTTAATTTTAGTAATAAGTTATATAATATATCGAATAAAGACTTAACTAATACATTAAAATTAAAAGTTAAATATGATAGTTTATCACAAGAAGATAAAATAGAATATTGGAAAAAACAATATATATATTTTAATTACTATCAAGTTTTTAGTAAAATGAATAGTGATTTATTAAGTGAATCTTTATTAGTAAATGCTGATAAATATTCTCCTAAAACATTTGAAGAATTAAATATATATATAAATAAAATAAAAACTGGCTTAAAAACAGAAAATGAAAGTTTTTATGTAGGTAATAAGAAATCTGATAATAATATTCTAAATAATATATATAAAAAGAATTCTAAATATCCTTATATGGCTAATTATTTAGCTAATGTTCATTTGTCAATGCAAAAGAATTTATCTCCATTATTTATTACTGAAACACCTGCTTTTATTGATGCTTTAAATATATTTAGAAATAATTTTATGTATCTAGAATCTAGAGAACTATCTAAATTTAGTGAAAGATATAAAGAATATTTATTAAGTAGGATGTTAGATGATCATTATCTATTTAATATGAGCGAAAGAGAAACTCATGTTTTATTAGGTATAAGTAAAGATTTAGATGAATCATCTGTTGCTGAAAAATTTATAGAATATAAAAGAGAGCGATTAAATAAAGGAGATGTTAAATTGTCTGATGATCATTGGATAAATTATATAAATCCTTTAATCTCACCAAATCAAGTAATATCTAATTTTAGAGTTCATAAATTAAATGCTTTACCTATAGATGCCACTAATTCTATTCACGATGGTATTAAAAATACTATGATAAAAGATTATATGAATGGTAGTATAAAAGATAGAGATATGATTGAAGATTTAATTAGATATGAATTTTTAACATCTGGTTTAACATATTCTAGAGGTGGATTAAGAAGATTAATACCTAATAAATTATTAATGGAATTAGGTATTTCACGACATTTAAAATTTAAAGGTACATTAAATGATAAAAATCAAATGTTTGGTTCAGATCATTATCATAACTTTATTAAAAATAACTTTTTTAATTACAAACTTATACCTAAAATTAATCTAGAATATATTGAACACTCTAGAGATAATAATCAAAATATTATATCTATTCCTATTCAACTATTAAGAAATAGATCTAGAAGGCAGAGATTAAGTCCAGTATTAAGATTTGTAGAAAATGATATTAATAAATTATTAATATATGTAACTACAATAAATTACGAAAGAATTTATATTATAGCTGATACAAGAGGGTCTGCATTATTTTTTGAACCTAGTTATAATAAAGGTACACCTAATATAATTAATACTTCATTTAGTAGAGATATAGGTGGAATTAAACTTCCAACTGAATATAAAGCTTATGAAGAATCTTTTTTAACCTATGGAGATTTTTCTAATGCTAATAGAGATAGTATTATTGGTACAGAAGCAGATATAAATATGAGGAAAATTGCTGATGGTGCTATAGTTGAAGTTACTACTAATAATATAGATAAAAGTTCTAGTTATACAAGTATTAAAGAAATAGCTGAAAAAAATGATAATGATGTAAAACAACTTAGAAATAGTTACACTTATTATAGTTTAAGAACTAAAGAAATTAAAAGCAATAGAGTAATAATGTTAGCTAGAAATTATAACCTTAAAGATAGAGATATAAGTGACAGAACTAAAAAATTAATATTCGATTGTCATAAAAAAGGTGATAGTTTTATATTAGGTAATTCTTATACTGATTTAAAATTTATTATATATTTACAAAGTATAGGTGCTAAATATGAAGTGCATGGATATAAAG
The DNA here is from genome assembly GCA_964441535.1 of uncultured Muribaculaceae bacterium. Taxonomy (GTDB): domain Bacteria; phylum Bacillota_I; class Bacilli_A; order RF39; family UBA660; genus CAYNLX01. The sequence goes on along the minus strand of CAYTXQ010000002.1, from coordinate 6,516 downwards.
GTAAAAATAGATATGAAAAAAGTGAATTTATTGAAAAGAAAAAAGTAAAAGAAACAAAAAATATAGTAGAAGAAAAAGTAGATGAAAAGGTAGATGAAAAGGTAGAAACAGGTAGAAAAAATAAAACATTGGGAAAAATCTCGGTTTCTAACGAT
>CAYTXQ010000002.1:0-6261 GCA_964441535.1 uncultured Muribaculaceae bacterium | reverse complement strand
ATGAAGAAGTTACAAAAGAACCTACTCCAACACCTAAACAACTATTGCCGGCTAAAAGATTTAAAATAGATAATCATAATATATTATTTGTTACAGAACTTAGTGAGTATGAAAATATAAATTATGTTACTGAATATGGTTTTAATGAAAATAGTGTTAAAAATGCTAATGAACTATTAGACAGATTAAATGAAAATTTTCCTAATACTAGTTCATCATTAAAAACAATGTTAGAAGAAGTAAAAAATGGTTCTGAAAATAATATAAAAAGAATTAAAATTAGTCCTAAATTATTAGATGTTTTAGATATATCTAATCAAAATTATAAAAATATTCAAGGTGTTTCTTTTATAGTAGGTAAAGACAGTATTGTTGTATTTTTATATAGTAAATCTGATCTTTCTTATGATAATAATACCTCTACATTAATTGATTTTAATACTAATACATTAGAAGCTAATGTATTGAATAAATTATTAATTTTCTTGTATGGTAGTAATCTTCAATTTAAAAATGAAAATATGTTTTCTGATATAGGTGTATATTTAAATGATATAATTGATGAAAATTTTAGTGTAGAAATGTTACATGACGGTTTAATTTCTGATGAATTAAGAGGATACCTAAAACAAATTAAATATTATGAGCAGATGTATGAAGCCAATAAAACAGAATTTTTAAAAAATGATATGAGTAAAGATCAATTTATGATGCTTCCTGATAAAGTTAAAGATAATAGATTAAATTGTATATAATATGGCAACTTGTGTAATAACAACAAATAAAGAATTTCAAAACTTATATAACTTAGTTAAAGATGTTTATAAAGATATAAGTGATTATCAATTTGCAGGTTATGTTAGTGAATGGATGTCTGAAAATAATACTGATAAAATACCTAATGCTATTGATTTAGATATTGGTATTATACGTAATATTAAAGTTAATAAGCATCAGGAATTATATAAAATAGCTAGACTTTTTCAAATGAATGATTTAGGATATATGCCTAGAAAATCTTTACTTTATGAAATATATAAAGAATTACGTAAATATAAATTGTATAATATTGAAGTAAAAACTCATAATGATGTTTATGGTAATATAACAGGATATAGTTTTCTCAATGAAGGTAAAAGAGAAAATCCTTTTAAAACAAATGTTATAATGGTTAATAGTGAAATATTAGATGTTGTTTATAGTAAAAAATTTGACGATAGTATAAAAGAGTATTTATTAAAAGAATTAAAAGATTTTGAAAAAGAGTATTATGAGAATTTAAGTGAAGATGAAAGATTATCTGAAGAAATGAGGATAGAACAAGAAGAAAATGAATATTCTAATTTAAATAAAATATCAAAATTTCTACAAGAAACAAAAGAAACAGATCAAACAACTACTACAAAATCATTTGAAGAATTTAAAGATGAGTTAGATAAAGATTGTGCTATAACAGCTAAAGAAGGTTTAACTACAAGTTTTACTCCTAATGGACAATGGGAAATAATTAAAGACTTAACAGGATTACCTAAACATAGTCAAGGTGGTGTAGATTTAATATTTAATAACGGTAAAGTAAGTTTTACTAATGGTGGAACATTAATTCATGCTGCTAATGGATTAGTATTACCTAATAGTGTATCTGAAAATGATAGATCATTTTATATGGATACTTTAGAAAATAAATCTAAATTATTAAATAAAGAATATTCTAATTTAAATTGGGTACAACGAGGTTTAGATCAAGATAAATATCCTTATTTAACTGATGAAAAAACTGGTGAAAGAATGACACATAAAATGACCTATGCCGAAGAAGATGGTAAATATAAAATATTTCCTACAATTGTTCAATTAGAAAGTGGATATTTAAAAGATTTTGAAGACGATTGGAAAGGTGCATTAGAATACGCAAAGGAAACTAATAGTGTAATTGAAACAGAAGATTTAGATTTAGCTGAATATTATACACAAAATGGTTTAATAAAACATAGATAATGAAACAAAAAGTTGAAGCAGAAGGTGGAGAATTAGTACTCCGAAATAGTCATGGTGATATAGCTATAATTCCAGCTAAATATAAATTAGAAGTGGAAGATATGGTTAATGGTAAATGTTATAGATGTATAGATAATTTGGTATCTACTTTACCTAGTTTAAGTAATTATGCTCAAGATGGAAATATATTACCGAATCAAATTAATGAAAATGAAAATAATAAGAGTAATGAAAATATAAAACCTTTAAATTTTAATGAAGCATTTAGACAAGCTAGAGATACATTAGGAAAAAATAATATATTTGAATATAAAGGTCAAATTTATGGTACTAATTTAAAAGGTGAACCATTTAATCCTTCAGAAGAATTAATCATTAAATATAATTTAAATAGGTCGTTATTAAATAAAAAAGAAGAAGTGGTTGATAAGATAGCTAAAACTAAAACAATAAATAATATACCTGAATTTAAGGAATCTCCCGCTCCTTCTAGAGGATTACCTTATGAGTTTGGTAAAATACCTAATAAACCATCAATACCAAAACCTATTTCTCCCAGTAATACTTATAAGAAAACAATAAGTAAAGATGAAAGTAATATTGAACCAGCTATACCTGAATTTAGAGAAGAGAGTTCCCCTGTTATAACTAGTGATTATGAATTTGGTAAGATAAAACAGGATAGTAAACCTATAAAACCTATAGTTACTTCAAAAACTACTCCTAAATTTAATGAGAAACCTAGTCCTGTTGAATCTAATTATGAATTTGGTAAGATAAAACAGGATAGTAAACCTATAAGTAAAACAATCATTAAAAAACCAACTTTTCAAGAAATAGTTAAAAATCCTTCTTTAATTAGAGAAAAAGAGTCTGTAACTAATAATAAAGTAAATTTACCATTACCTAAAGGATTTCAAAAAACATCTACTCCTACAGTTACAATAAATAAAAATTTACCAAAAGTAACTTCTGAATATAAACCTCCAACTATAACTGAATTTAAAGAAAAACCATCAGGTGTTATATCAAAAGGTTACGAATTTGGTAAGATAAAACAAAATTTAATAAGTGTTGCCCCTATTCCAGAATTTAATGGTGAACCTATGCCTGCTTATAGCTTATGGGATAAAAAATTAACCGATATACAAAAATCACAAGCTGTTCAAGAATATAAAAATAAACCTGAAGAATATAAAAGTAAATTTACAGCAGATGCACAATTTATATTTGATCACGAACAAGTGTATAATAAAAAACCTTATGTTTTAATTGATAAACCTACAGCTACTCTTTATGTAATTGAAAATGGTGTAATTAAAAGTAATACAACTGTATTTTTAGGAACAACTATTGGAGATAAATATCCTCATAAAGACATTTTTAAATCAGGAGATAAGACTAGATATTATGTTACTCCTTCTGGCAGACATGAAACAAAACCATCTATACCAGATGAAGTTACTAAACGTGTATATGATAATAAATTTAGAGATTATTTTGAAATAGAAAATAGTAATGCAATGTTAGCTATACATATAGTATATAAACCAGAAGCAAATTATATTACAAATGTAATAAATAATCCTAATAGTTCTAAAAGAGGTTCTAGGGGATGTGTTAATATACCAAATGAATTTTGGGATATGTATTTATCAAATTTAATGAATGATGACTTTCCAATAATAATTACAAGAGATGATCAATCTCAAGATATAAGTTCAGCTATTGATAAATTAAGAGTACTTAAAGGAGGACATTATAAACCTTCTCCTAAAATATATGATGTTGTTAAACCTACTCCGTCTGATGTATAACTATTTAAATAAATAAATAATGGGCTGTAAATATAATTACAATGGTGATTGGTTAACAGAAACTGAACTTTTTGATGTTTATAAACAAAGTTCTAATTTTAGATATTCTCCTCAATCAAGTGTTTTACCAGAGAACTACAATAAAAAATTAGAAAATAACTTAATTAAAACATTTAATAAAGTTAATGTTAATGTTATAGTTAGACCTAATACTTTATTATCTAGTCATGCTAGAGTATTAGAAGGTAATAACTTTCAAAAGATTATAGAATATAATCCTCAAAAAGTACATAATGAGTCTATATTCCATGAGTTTGGACATATTTATATAGATTTAATATCTGATCAAAGTATAGTAGAGGAAGGTATAAATAAGCTGCGAGGTACAGAACTATGGAATAAAATAGAAAGTTTATATCCAGAGTTAGAAGATAATGTAGGTAGAGAAGTACTCACTACAGCAATAGGAATGAAAGCTAATGAGTTATTTAATAAGTTAGAAGATCAAAGTTGGTGGAATAGACTAATTGAAAAAATCCACAATTTATTCCTATCTTTATTTTCTCTACCTGTAACTATAGAATCATCCGATTTTATTACTCAAATAGCTAAAGAATTAGTTAATGGAAATATTACTAGAAGTTTAGATAGACGTATTAAAATGACTACTCAACATATGAAAGATTATCGTATTGAGAAGTTATTAGAAAAGACTACTACATATTTAAATAACAAGTTAAATATTTATGAAACTCAATTAAAACAGTATCAAAATGTAGATAGTAGAAGTTATTTAAAAGATTTAGAAAGTTCTGCTAATTCAATAAGAATTTTAATGAGATATAAAGTTCCTACTGAAATGATGGCTGCTGTAGGTATAACTGAACAACAAGATTTAAAAAGGTTAAGATTTTTAGAAAGTAGAATTTTAACAATGATTGAGAAATATAAAGATAAACCTATTCATTTAAATGAAATTAGTAATAATGAAATTTTTCAATTTGGTAATTTATTAAATGAAATTAGATTGTTTCAAGCTTCTTATGCTCCTATTAAAGAGTTATATACTTTAACAAAAGAAGATTTGGATAAAGCTAATCCAGAAGATAGAGAATTATTAGAGCAATTAAATGATACTTTAATAAATTTACAAAAAAGTACATTACCTAGAATGACTAATTTATATTCTGACTATGATACATTAAAAACTAAATTTGTAGGTTATATATTAAGTTTAACTAGTAATCCTAATAAAAAAGATAATGATTTTGAAGCAGAAGCTAAAAGATTACTTATAGATGGATTTAAAGACGAAAGTAAAATTCAATCTGTATTAGATGGTTTAATGGATACTAATGTAGAATTTAGCGCAATAATTAAAAAACTAACTAGAACTTATATTACAGCTTCTGAATTTGAAGCTCATAAAATAATTGTTGAATTTAAAAGAAAATATAAAGATTTTATTAAATTAGGTGGTGATATATCTACTCTTATAGATAGTGAAAATGGAACACTAGTTCGTAAATTTAATTTTAAAAAATATTGGGAAGATTATGAAAATCGTAAAGAAGAAGAATTAAAAAAAGGAGCTACTGAATATAGTAAAAGTAAATTTATTAGTGAAACTGCTACTATGGTTATACCAGGACAAGATAGATTTACTTTTAAAATATTTCAAGATGTTGTTAATAAAGAAATTGAAAGAACTAAATTAGACCCTTCTGACCCAAATTATTTATCTAAAAATGAATTTCATACATGGTTTAGAAAAAATGTAGTAGAAAATGAAGATGTAGAAAATCTAACAGGTACATTTAATAAATATAGTCCTAAATTAGGTGGTATATTTCAACCTTTAAATGATGAATATATATCTGAACAATGGAAAAGAGTTCAAAGTAATAATAATACTAGATTATTCCATGAGTATCTTTTTGAACTTATGGAAAAAATGACTGAACATATGTTAGATTTACCACAAAAGGATGGAGTATTACCAGCAAAAAGTAATGATTTTACTAGTTTTGAAGTTGGTGCTAATACTGAAGTTTTAATAAATACAGCAGAAGAAACAGTATTTAATATACCTTTTCATTTAACAGGATACTTATCTACTAAAAAAATATTTAATTTTCCAAAACAATATGTGGGTGAAGATACAAAACATTATGAAAAACGAGTTTTATTAGAAGCTAAAGAACAAGGTTTTGGAGAATTTGAAACCTATAAAGAATTAGAAGAATGGAATGAAGCTAGAAAAAAAGAAAATAAAGAATATCATAAAAAAGCATTAAGTTTAGATATAGAAAAAACTATTCCTGAATTTATATTAAACGCTATGATACATAAAGCTAAATCAGATGTTGAAGGTTTAACTTTATTACATCAAGCTATAATAAAATATGAAAAAGTTAAAGAAGAAAGTGGTTTTGGTACTGATGTT
>CAYTXQ010000001.1:0-38652 GCA_964441535.1 uncultured Muribaculaceae bacterium | reverse complement strand
TTCTGGAATTGTTCTTAAGGAATTACTACCCTTTAACAATCCATTTTTAAGTTTTAATATTGCTAATTTTCTTTGTAATTGTCTGTTTTTAGAAGTTAAACCATATACTTCATCATCATGTTCTTTTACTATTTCAATTTCTTCTTTGTTTATATTTATTTGCTCTTGTAAAGAATTTATTTCTAGCTCGTTTCTTTCTTGTCTATTACTAATAATGTTGCTAATCTTGATTGATGCATTAATCTTTTCTATTGCTTTTATTTTTTCTAATACATCTTTATCAGTTAATGAAATTTGCTTAGATAAAATATTACCAGATTTTTTTCTTAAAGCCTCTATTTTATTTTTAATACGTTGTTGTCTTGCTTCCCTATGTTTGTTTATACTACTTAATATTCTATTATTAGGTAAAACTTCTCCCAATTCTTTAAAAATAGAATCATCTAATTTTTCACTTTTTCCTTCTAATTTTTCAGTTTTTTCATCTTCTATTTGATATCCTTTAATTCCTTTAACAATATTTACTGCTGCTGGACTTAATGAATATAATTTTTCCATGTTGTTACTTTCTATTAATTCAGGAATTCTTTTAATATCAGCTATAATTTGCTGTATTTCTTTACTAATTTCAACAAGTTTGTCATATTGTTTGTCTAATTTTAATTCTTGAATTTTAGATGTACTTTTTTCATCCTGTTTAATTATTAAATCTGCTGCTTCTGTTAATTTATCAAAAATTTCTTCATATTTTCTTACAGTTTCATTTATTATATTATATAATTCTGTTTCATCCATTATAAATCACCCCTCAATGGTATCTAAATCTAATTCTAAGATTTTACTATTTACAAATTCATATTCTTCTTGAGTTGGTATTGTTTCTAAAGTAAAACTATTATCATCTTCTTTTAATACAGAAGCAAATACATTGTCTTTATTACCAGAAATAGTATATATTATGTATTCTTTATTAAATCTATTATTGGCATCAATTATATCTATTACATCTATATCTAATCTTTTACCATCTTCAGCAGATACAGTTAATTTGTTATCATCCATAGTTTTAATCCTCCTTACTATATGTATTCTATCAAAATTTTAATTTTGAGTCAAGTTATTAATGATTAGATGCATCCCATCTATTTCTAACATCACAATTACTACTATAATTTGAAGGATTTGGCATTTCCATTTTAATTATCATTGGTATTTTAAATGCTGAACCAAATGCTACACATGTTCCTGGTTGTAATGATTTTTGTTTTTCAATTGTACCTGAAGAAATATTAGGTAACATTTTTTTCATGTATAATAAGTCTCTTGGATGTGTCATCTTAAATATAAAGAAATTAGAACATTGAGAAATTATTGTTTCAGATAATTCTACTGGTCTTTGAGTAATTATATTTAATAATATTCCATATTTTCTTCCTTCTTTAGCTATTCTTTCAAATATATTATATCCAATTAAAAATTTATCAGTGTCATTTTGTATATATCTGTGTGCTTCTTCAATAAATAAATGAAATGGTACTGAAGCTCTGTCTTCTCTATTTTTTGCAAAAGTAAAAAATAATCTACTAAATATTTTTACTATAATTTTTGCATAAGAATCATCTAAATCTTCAAGATTAATATTTACTATTTGAGCTTTTCTATTGTTGTTTCCTACTACTAAAGATGATATAAATTGATTTATTGTTATTTGTTGAGAATAATTAAAGTATTTTCCTATTTCACTATTAACAATAGTATGTAATCTTACTTTTAATATAATAGCTTGGTCATAAAGAGAAGTGTTATGTTGAAATCCTTCTGAAATCATTGTGAAATCTAACGCTTTTTCTAAATCATTTAATGTATAGAAAGTATCAGTAGAAGTTTCCATTGTATCTATATCATCTTTTAGAAAGGATAATATGTAGTCATTAATCAGTACACTTTCTCCAAAGTTTCCATTACTATCTATTTCGAAGCATTCACTTAGTTTACGTGTATAACCTATTCCCTGTATATTAGCATTAAAATTAAATTTATCTGTACTGCACGCTTCTATTACTGAAAATATTTCGTTTTTCTTTGAAGTAGTTGTTTGATTAGAAAATAATACAGCAAGTAATGCTTTTGCAATTAAATGATTTTTGTATTCAACTGCTTTTTCATCATTTTTAGAAAAAATATTTGCTAATTTTAACATTCTTTCTATTATAGGAAGCTGACTATGATTAGTAGCTTGAAGTAACAGTGCCATATCATCTAAATTTAATAAATATATAGGTATTTGTAATAAAGAATCATTAGGATCTACAGGATTTGTAGTAATAAATTTATATGAATAATTAGGATTAATTTCATGTATTTTAGAAAATGCTGTTTTATATTCCCCATAAGCATCAAATATAAATAAATTTGCATTATAAGAAATCATATTTTTATTTAAAAATATATTTTGAACTATTCTAGATACTCCACAACTTTTACCACTACCAGAATTACCTAAAACTGCTAAATGATTTGAAAATAAATTATTTATATTCACATGTATAGGATAATTTTGATATAAAGGGCTTGTCCCTAATAATAAGGAATTAACTCCTTCATTTTCAATAATAAGAGATAATTCTTCACCTGTAATAACTCTAATTGTAGAATTTAATGAAGGTTTTTTTATAATACCGGAAATATATTTCCCATCTATAAATTCGCCTAAAAATTTTATTCTAATTATTTCTGGATCAATATCTTTGATTTCTCCAAGAGTTTTTTGATTAGTACTTTCAAATACTACATGGATATTCATTAAGTTATTTTCTAGAGTATTATTATTTTGTGTATTTTCAACATGAGCCTCATTATTATTTATATATATTATTTTTCCAAACATTAAAAACACCTCTTTATTCAAATATAATTATATCATAAAAATCAATATTTAATATATTTTTTTAACATTTTTAATTTTTTTTGTGATAAATCTTTAATATCTTTTAGTTTATAAGGAATATTTAATTTTTTATACTTTTCTATTCCTAAAGTATGGTAAGGTAGCAACTCTACTCTTTCTACATTTTTAATATTAGATATATAATTATTTAATTTTTCTATGTATTCTTTTTTATCATTTATAGTAGGAATTATTACTTGTCTTAACCATAATTTCTTATTTAATTTCTGGCAGCAATCTAAAAATTTATTAAACTCTTTCATATTTTTACCAGTTATTTTATTATAATTTTCTTCGTCAATCGCTTTAATATCAAGAATTACTAAATCTACATATTTTAATATATTTTTATAATTACCGTTACCTACTCCAGATGTATCTATTGCAGTATGTATTTTATTTTTTTTACATAATTTTAAACACTGTAATAAAAATTTATTTTGTATTAAAGGTTCTCCTCCAGAAAATGTAACTCCTCCGTTTGTATAATATGGCAGATATTTTTTAATATCCTGCATTAATTTTTTAGGAGTAGTATATTCTTTTTTATTAATATTCCATGTCTCAGGGTTATGACAAAATATGCAACGTAAATTGCATCCATTTAAAAATACTACATATCTTACTCCTGGTCCATCTACTAAACCCATTGTTTCTATGGAGTTAATGTACCCTTTCATAAGTCCTCATGAAAAGTTCTATTAATTACTTCTAATTGCTGTTCTTTACTTAATCTATTAAATTTTACAGCATATCCCGATACTCTTATTGTTAAATTGGGATAATCTTCTGGATTCTTCATTGCATTTATAAGCGTTTCTTTATTTAAAACATTAATATTAATATGTTGAGCATTCTTATGAAAATAACCATCTAATATGTTTATTAAATTAGATATTTCTTCATCTATAGAATGTCCTAATGCTTCTGGAACTATTGAAAAAGTATTTGATACTCCGTCATCACATATATTTTTATAAGGTATTTTAGATACTGAATTTAATGAAGCTAAAGCACCATTATTATCTCTTCCATGCATTGGATTAGCTCCAGGTGCAAAAGGAATGCCTTTTTTTCTTCCATCAGGAGTTGATCCTGTTTTTTTACCATAAACTATATTAGAAGTTATAGTAAGAACTGATAATGTATGAATAGCATCTTTATATAATTTATGTTTCTTTAACATTTTCTTGAATTTAGTTACTATATCTACAGCTAATTTATCAACATCATCTATATCGTTACCATATTTAGGGTAATTTCCAGTTATTTTAAAATCTATTGCAATTCCATCTTCGTTCCTTATTGGTTTAACTTTTGCGTATTTAATTGCTGATAATGAATCTGCTACTACTGAAAGACCTGCAATTCCAAAAGCCATTAATTTTTCTACATAAGTATCATGTAATGCCATTTGGCTTGCTTCATAAGCATATTTATCATGCATGTAATGAATTACATTCATAGCATCTACATAAGTTTTAGCCACTATATTTAAAGTCTTTTCATAATTTTTCATTACTTCATCGTATTTTAATATTTTATTATTTACAGGATCTATACCATCTACTATTTTTTTACCTGTTATTTCATCTATCCCGCCATTTATTGCATATAATAAAGCTTTTGCTAAATTGCAACGGGCTCCAAAAAACTGCATCTGTTTACCTAAAGTCATTGCAGAAACACAACATGATATACCATAATCGTTACCATAAATAGGTTTCATTAAATCATCGTTTTCATATTGAATTGATGAAGTTAATATACTCATTTTAGTGCTGTACTTTTTAAAATTATCAGGTAAATTCTTACTCCACAGTATTGTAATATTAGGTTCAGGTGATGTTCCTAAATTAGTTAATGTATGTATAAATCTAAATGAATTTTTAGTTACTAGAGATTTTTGATTATTTTCCATTCCACCAATAGATTCAGTAACCCATGTAGGATCTCCCGCAAATAGTTCATTATAATCACTTGTTCTTAAATGTCTTACTAATCTTAATTTCAATACAAACTGATCAATTAATTCTTGAGCATCTCTTTCAGTAATTAATCCCATATTTAAATCTTTTTCAATATAAATATCTAAAAAAGTAGAAGTTCTACCTAAACTCATAGCTGCTCCATTATTTTCTTTTACTGAAGCCAAATATGCAAAATATAACCATTGAACTGCTTCTTTAGCATTTTTAGCAGGTTTACTGATATCAAATCCATAACTATGAGCCATTTCTTTAATTTCATTTAATGCTTGAATCTGTAGAGATACTTCTTCTCTTAATCTTATAGATTTTTCATCTATGTTTTTAATTTTATCTAAATCTTTTTGTTTACTAATTATTAAATGATCTATACCATAAAGTGGTACTCTACGATAATCTCCTATTATCCTTCCTCTTCCATAAGCATCAGGAAGTCCTGTAATTAAACCTGAAGATCTTGCTAATCTTATTTCTTTAGTGTAGGCAGAAAATACTCCATCATTATGAGTCTTTCTAAATTCATTAAAGTATTTATCTATTGTAGGATTAAGTTTGTAATTATAACATTCTAATTCTTTATAAACCATTCTCATTCCACCATATGGATTTACTATTCTTTTTAATGGTTTATCTGTCTGCAATCCTACTATTACTTCATTTCTTTTATCAATGTAGCCAGGATTAAAGTTATTTATACCTGAAATTATATTATCTTCAATATCATGAACTTTCTTTTTAAGTTCTAACTTTAATAAATGATTGACTTCAGTTAATATTTTACTGGTTTTATTGGAAATTTTTTCTAAAAAAGAATCATCCCCTTTATATTCAGTATAATTATTTAATATAAAATCATGAACATTTATTTCGTTTTTCCATTTTGTTCCTTTAAATCCTTGCCATTCGTTCATTACTACCACACCTTCATCAATCAATTTATATTTTATCTATTTCCTCTAATAATAATTTTTTAGTTGTTATTGGATTTGCTTTTCCTTTTGTTTCCTTCATAACTTGTCCTACAAAGAATTGAAATAAATTGTCTTTACCATTTTTATATTCAGATACTTCTTTAGAATAGTCAGTTAATATTTTTTTAATAATATTTAATATTTCTGATTCATCTGAAATCATAGAATTTTCACTATTTATAAATTCTTTAGGATCTTTACTTTCCTCTATTGATTTAAAGAATATGTCTTTAGCCTGTTTTGAAGAAATTTTATTATCATCAACAGCATCTATTAATGTTTTTAACATATCTGGTTTTATAAAGAAGTCTTTAATTTCTATGTTATATTTATTTATATAACCTAATATGCTTCCTGTAACCCAGTTTGAAGAAGTTTTAGGATCTAGTTTAAGTTCTATGCATTCTTCAAAATAATCAGAAATATCTTTTTCTTTAATGAGAATAGATGCATCATAATCATTAAGATTATATTCTTCTATATATTTTTTCTTTCTTTCATTAGGTAAAACCGGTATTTCTTTTTTTAATTCCTCAATTAAATTATTAGATATTTTAATTTTAGGAATATTAGGTTCTACAAAATATTTATAATCTAAATTTTCTACTTTTTCTCTCATTCTTATTGTAGTATTTGTAGTGTCACTATATCTTCTAGTTTCCTGTATTATTTCATTAGCTCTACCACTATCTAATAATTCACTTTGTCTTTTTATTTCATAAAGAATAGCTTCTTTAACATTATTAAATGAATTTATATTTTTAATTTCTACTTTAGTACCTAATTCTTTTGCATCTTTTTTCATTAATGATATGTTGGCGTCACATCTTATCTGACCTCTTTTAGTATCTGCTTCAGATATACCACAATATCTTATTATATTTCTTAAATTTTCAAGAAAAGAAACTGCTATATCAGCTGAATATATACATGGTTCGGTCACTATTTCTATTAGAGGTACTCCACTTCTATTATAATTTATAAGAGAATATTCATTATAATGATCTAAACTTGCTGTATCTTCTTCTAAGTGTAAATCATGAATTAATATAGTATGTGTTTCTCCATTTAGTAATATATCTATATGACCATCTATACCCATAGGTTTATTAGTTTGAGTAATCTGATATCCTTTTGGTAAATCAGGATAATAGTAATTTTTTCTATCAAATAATATTTCATCAGGAGTTTTACAATTTAATGCTAAAGACATTTTTAGTGCTTTTCTCACTGCTTCTTTGTTTACAACAGGCAGTGTACCAGGAAAAGCCATATCAAGAGGCTTTATATTAGAATTAGGTACATCATTAAAATCATTTTTTGCTGTACTAAATACTTTAGAATTTGTTTTTAGTTCACAATGTAGTTCTAATCCTATTACAACTTTATAATCCATACTAGCATTCCCCCTTAGAAATCATATTTTTAAAATCCAGAGTTTCTTCTAATGCATATGCTATATTTAATATATTTGCATCATCTAGGACTTTACCAGTAATATTTACACCTATTGGAAGATTATCAACAAAACCATTAGGAATTGTAATACTAGGAAATCCTCCGAAATTACCAATAGCCATATGATTTTCTAATACTGCCAATTCTCTATCCTCATCTTCACTTATTACTTCTTTTTCTTTTTCTATTAATGGTGCTATTTCACCACATGGTAAAATTAAACCATCATAAATTTTAAATAGTTCATTCATTTTATCTACTATTAATCTTCTAACTCTTGAAGCATTTAAGAAATATTTTTCTTGATTCTCTTTTTGAAGTACATAACTACCTATTATAAATCTTCTTTTAATTAAAGTACAAAAGCCATTAGTTCTGTGATCTAGCATAATTTCTTCTATGCTTTTTCCTCTTCCTCTAGGTCCAAAAATAATACCTGTAAGATTAGAATAATTACTTGTGGCTTCAGCACATGATATACATAAATATGTTGGTAATATAGCATTTAATAGAGTCTTATCTATAGATATTTCATCTACTTCTATTCCAATGTCATTTAATTTACTAACAGTATCTTTAAAAATATTTAAAGTTTCAGTTAATTCTTTAGAAGGATTGGTATATGATTCAATATTAGCTATTTCTTTTATATAAAATAATTTTCTACCATTAACTTTACCATCTATTTTTTCATATAATGATTCATCTGTATCTTTAAGTGTTGTCATATCATTTTCATCTTTACCTTTTATAGTATCAATTACTATAGCAGCATCTTTAACATTTCTAGTAAAACATCCTACATGATCTAAAGAACATGCAAAAGGAAATAAACCATATCTACTTACTAATCCATAAGTAGGTTTATATCCTACTATACCACAATATGCTGCAGGTTTTCTTATAGAGTCTCCTGTATCGCTACCTAATGAAAATGGTACTATACCTAAAGCAACAGAAACTGCACTTCCTGCAGAAGAACCTCCAGATATTCTTGTTTTATCATATGGATTTTTTACTATTCCAGTATTACTTGTTGTACCAGTTCCTCCCATACCTAATTCATCCATTACTGTTTTACCTATATTAATTGCACCAGAAGCTTTTAATTTTTTTACTACTGTTGCATCAAAAAAAGGTACATAATCTTTTAATGTATTGGAAGAACCTGTTGAAAGAATATCTTTTGTAGATAAATTATCTTTAATAGCATATGGTATTCCATTTAATAAACTGTTTTTATTATCTACTATTTGTTTAGTGTCATTTAAAATAGTTACAAATGGATTATAGATATTCTGATATTTATTTGCTAAATTTAAAAATTCTATAATTAATTCTTCTTTTGTTACTTCATTATTATCTAATTTTTTTCTTAAATCCAATATATTGGGTGCAGTATTTTTCATTCTTCCACCACCCTTGGTACTTTGATTTCTCTATCTATTTTTTTATCACAATTTTTTAATATATCTTCAATGTCTTCGCTATCACTATCAATATCTTCTCTTAGAGAAGTTTCATATAAATCAAAAGGATGAGTCATAGGTTCAACATTCTCTATATTGGGTATTTCATTAATTAAATTCATATTTTTTTCAATTACTTCAAATTCACTTAATACAAGTTCATTTTCTTCTTCAGTTAATCCTATAAGAAGTTTATTAGAGTAATCATTAATTAATTCTTTTGTAAACTTACTCATATTTTACCTCCTATATATTAGCATCTAAATAATCTATTATTTCTGTTTCTTTTATCTTTTTTTCCTCTTTGGTTAAATTATCTTTTATGTTGATAACTCCATTTTTGATATCTTCACTATTTAATATAATCAACATTTTAGTATTAAGTCTATCTGCATTTTTAAATTGAGATTTTAAACTTCTACTCATTGATTCTATTTCAGTTTTAAAACCATTCATTCTTAATTCTTGTGAAAGAGTTACGGCATATTTTTTTTCTTCATCATTTACATACATAATATAACAGTCTGTAGTTAAATTTAAGTTTAATGCTATATCTTCTTTATCTAATGCCATAATAAGTCTTTCAAGTCCACCAGCAAAACCCATACATGAAGTAGATGGACCACCTAGTTCTTGAACTAGATTATCATATCTGCCTCCTCCACCTAAAACATTCTGGCTTCCAAAATCTTTTACTGTTGCTTCAATTTCAAACACTGTATGATTGTAATAGTCTAATCCTCTTACTATTTTAGGATTTACAACATACTCTATTTCCATTAAATCAAGATATTCTTTTACTTTTTCAAATCTATCAGAAGATTCTTTATTTAAATAATCTATTATTCTAGGAGCATTTTTTAATAGTTCATTGTCTTTATCAACTTTACAATCTAAAATTCTTAGAGGATTTTTCTCTAATCTAATTCTACAATCTTCACATAATTCATCTATATGAGGTTTAAAATAATCTACTAGGATTTTTTTGTAATTATTTCTTGACTGGGTATCTCCTAAAGAATTAATATTTACTTTTATTCCCTTAAGTCCTAAAAGTTTAAATAAATTAACTGGTAATGAAATTACTTCAGCATCTATTAAAGGATCACTACTTCCTAATACCTCTATTCCAAATTGAACAAATTCTCTATCTCTACCAGATTGAGGTCTTTCATATCTATACATTGTTTCATTGTAATATAATTTTATAGGCTGAATTGCTTCTCCATACATTTTATTTTCTATATAACTTCTTACTACTCCAGCAGTACCTTCTGGTCTTAGAGTTATATTTCTTTCTCCTCTATCTATAAAATCATAAGTTTCTTTAGTTACTATATCAGTAGTTTCACCTACTCCTCTATGAAATAATTCAGTAGCTTCAAACACAGGTGTTCTTATAAAATTATAATTATATTTTTCACATAATTCATCTATTAAGTTATTTATATACTGCCATTTTTTAGCCTCTATTCCATATATGTCATTAGTACCTTTTTGTTTAGTTATCATTATTATCACTCTTTTCTATAATTATTGTCACTGGACCATCATTTTCTATATTTACAAGCATTTCTTCTCCAAAAACACCTGTTTTTGTATTTACTTTATCTTTTAATCTTTCATTAAATATATTATATAATTTTGTAGCGTTTTCAGATTTCATTGCTTTATAATATGAAGGTCTGTTACCTTTAGTAGTATCAGCATATAAAGTAAACTGACTTATAGATAGAATACTGCCATCAGTCTCTAAGATGTTTCTATTCATTATTCCATTTTCGTCATCAAAGATTCTTAAGTTAATAATTTTTTTCACCATATAATCTATAATTTCTTCATTATCTGTATCAGTAAATCCTACTAATATACATAATCCGTTATCTATTTCATTATATAGTTTATTATTAATAGATACACTACTATGTTTACATCTTTGAATAACTACTTTCATAACTAACCTCTTCTAACTTCTATAATAAAATCCAATGATTTTAAAGCATCTATAAAGTTATTTAAATTATCTATACTTTCAACTTTTACAGTTAAATTATAAACTATATAATCATCTACTTCTTTAGATTTAGAAGCTTCAATATAACATTTTTTTAATCCAGCTATTGTTACTATTTCTAAAAATGAATTTTCTTTTTTGTAAGCTTTTATTGTAATGTCTGTAATATAATTACTAGGAGTATTGTCATTCCATTTAACATCAATAAGTCTTGCAGTCTCATCTTTTATATTATAACATTCTTTATTATGAATTGTAACCCCTGAACCCTTAGTAATATAACCTGCTATTGGTTCACCAAATACTGGTTTACAGCATTTAGCCATATTAACTTTTATGTCATCGATACCTGCTACTATTACTTTACCTTTATAATTATAATTCTCTGTATCAATATAATCTTTATTAGATAATTTTGTAATAAGCATATCTTTAACTTCATTTTTATCTTTATCAATTAGATCTAACACATAACTAGGAGTATATCTTAAAGAACCTACTGAAAGATATATATCTTCCAAAGTATTTAGTTTTAAATCTTTTTTAATTTTTTCTATATTTTTATCATTAATGATGTTATCAAATGGTAATTTTCTTTTTCTTATTTCTTTTTCTATTAAGTTTTGACCTTTTTCTATATATTCATTTCTATATTCTTTACTAAAATATGCTTTAATTTTATTTTTAGCCTGAGATGTTTTTATAAAACTTAACCATTCTTTTTTTGGAGTACTATTGTTGTTAGTTTTTATATTAATAATATCACCATCATTTAATTTATAATCTAATGTAACTATATTATCATTAACTATGGCCCCTACTGTTTTTTCTCCTACATTTGAATGTATTCTGTAGGCAAAATCAATAGGAGTACTGTCTTCAGGTAACTCTACTACATCTCCTTTAGGAGTATATACATAAATTAATTCCTTTAAGAATTCATTGTTTACTACTTCATTTAATTCTTTTTCAGAAGTATTATCATTATTAGATTCAATTAAATTTTTAAACATTTCTAATTTCTGATCCATTACATTCTTTACTTTTGCAGATGTATGTTCCTTATATGACCAGTGAGATGCTAGACCATTTTCATTAATATCATCCATTTCATAAGTTCTTATCTGTATTTCAAATATATATCCCTTATCCCCAAATATTGATGTATGTAATGACTGATACATATTTTCTTTAGGCATAGCAATATAATCTTTAAATCTTTTAGGAACTTGTCTATATTTAGCATGTATTAATCCTATAACTAGATAACAGTCAGTTGGTTCTTCCACTAATATTCTTAGGGCTAAAATATCATATATTTCACTCCATTTTCTGCCTGTTTCTAACTTTTTATATATACTGTATACACTTTTTACTCTAGCTTTTATTTTGAATTTTATTTCATGTTCATCTAGTAGTTCTGTAATATTTTCTTTCATATCTTTTAATACTTCATTTAATGCTTCTCTTGAATCTTCTAATTTTTCAAGTATACTTTGATAAACATCAGGTTTTAAATATTTTAATGATAAATCTTCTAGTTCACTTTGAATTGAATGAATTCCTAGACGATGTGCTATTGGTATTAAAATATTTAATGTTTCTTTGGCTTTGATTTTTTGAAAATTTGCATCTAAAGCCCACACTGTTCTCATGTTATGAAGTCTATCGGCTAATTTTATAAATATTACTCTTACATCTTCAGATAAACCTACTAATATTTTTCTTGCATATAAAATAGATGATTCACTGTCATTTGAAGTTAAATCATTAATTTTAATTAAATTAGTTATTAATCTAGCTACATCTTCACCAAATTTTTCTTCAATAAGTTTAATATCACAATGTTTAGGACATTCATGTAGTAAACCTGCTATTATAGTAGTTGAATCTACATTTAAAGAAACTAATATATAAGCAACATTTAGTGGATGCTGTATATAATCTTCTCCACTTTTTCGTTTTTCATTTTTATGGCATTCAAAAGCAAAATTATAGGCTTTCTCAATAAGATTTATCTCTTCATTTGAAAAGCTATTTAACTTTTCTTTTAAATCCTTAAATTCAAGTATTTTAATATCTGTATTCATTTTATTCCTTTTTTATAATAAATTATCTTCATCTTTAATTATATTTCTTCTTTCATTTTCAATTCTCTTTTTAATATAATTATCTATATTTAATTCGTTTGCTTCCATAATATTTGCTACCATATCAGCTAAAGATAAATTTGTATCATTTATCCATTTTGTTTCTTTTAAAAAGTTCCATATATCCTCTTCATGAATATAAGAATAACCTAATCTTTTTATTTCATTACTTCTACATCTAAGTGCAGGCAGAAGTCTACTATATAAATCTGTTAAAGAATTAAACTTAATTTCATCCATAAATAAATCACCCTTTTAATAAAAACTATAACTTAACATATATATATTATATAATAAATTACTTAAATATTAAAGGAGAATATATGAAAAATAATAAGTTTGTTATGGGTACATTAATACTAATTGTTGGTTCACTTCTTACTAGATCATTAGGATTTATAATAAAAGTAATTTATACAAGAATAATAGGACAAACAGGAATTTCTCTATATAGTTTAGTACTTCCTACATATTCACTATTACTTACTGTTGCTACTTTATCATTACCTATTTCTATTTCTAAATTAGTTTCTTTAGAAAATAGAAGAAGCAAACATATATTAATATCAATATATCCTTTAGTATTATTAATAAATATAATAACCATAGTGTTAGTAATTATTTCAAGTCCATTTATCGCATCTAATTTATTACATCAGCCTAGTACTAAAGACTATATAATATCAATGGGATTAGTATTACCTTTTGTAAGCTTATCCAGTTTAATAAAAGGTTATTTTTTTGGAAAACAAAGAATGAGTCCTTATGCTATTTCAAATGTTTTAGAACAAGTATTAAGATTAATATTAATTATTACTGTATTACCAATATTAAAATCATATAGTACTAATTTAGCTGTCATAGGATTAATTTTATTAAATATTATATCAGAAATATTTTCAATAATAATATTTCTGTTTTTTCTTCCTAAAAATGTTAAAATTAATAAGAATGATTTTAAATTAGACCCTACCATAGTAAAGGATACATTAAAAGTAAGTATACCTACTACTGGAGCAAGACTCATAGGTAATATAGGATATTTTTTTGAACCAATAATACTTACTAATATATTACTATTTACGGGATATTCTAAAAATTTTATATTAATGGAATATGGTACATATAATGCTTATGCTATTACTCTTTTATTAATGCCATCTTTCTTTTTAGCTGCCATTACCACTTCGCTAGTTCCTGAAGTAAGTAAAATATTTATTAGAAAAGATAAAAAAATGCTTTTAAAAAGAATAAAACAATCATTATATTCTTCTTTTTTCTTAGGTCTTATATGTAATATTTTTCTCTTTATATTTGCTCCTTTTATATTAAAAATAATTTTTAATACTACAGAAGGTATTAATTATATAAGAGTACTAGCACCATTTTTTCTTTTATTTTATATAGAAGCTCCCTTATCCAGTATACTTCAGGCAATGGATAAACCCAAAGAAACTGCTCGTATTACATTAAATGGAGTTATCATAAAAACAATTGTATTAACTGTAACAAGTTTCTTTCATATAGGAATATATTCTTTAGTAATTGCAGAAATAACAAGTATTTTATTTGTAGTTTATTATAATTATATAGAATTAAAAAAGTCATATATTAATATGACTTAGTTTTCTATATTTAACTTTAATTCATTTATTTTATAAGAATCTATATCTTTTATATTTATATTCAATTCTTTTATATTTAAAGTGGCTTTAAAGTCATCTATTGATTCTTTTAATGCTTCATTTAAATAAGAATTAACATCTATATCAATAAAACTAATTTGAGTTTTTAAAGATACATTATTATTAGTTTTATATCCTCTTGCTTCACTTATTAATTCTACTATTTTATCTCCATAATTTTCTTTAAAATTATATTTTAAATCCTCCATTTTAGTTAAATGAATAGATTTATTATTAGGATATATATTCATAAATAATTCCTCTGTAATAAATGGAAAGAATATAGAAAAATCTTGAAGTATTTTATATAGAAGTATATATATGGTTTTCTGACCAGAAAGTCTAGCTCCTTCTTTAAATTCTTCAGGTCTATAAAGTCTGTGTTTAACAATCTCAATATAATTATCACAGAAATTCCAAAAGAATTTCTCTAATACATTAAGAGCAAGACCAATTTCATAATCTTCCAAATATTTTTTATATTGAAGTTCAGTATTAGAAAATTTTTCTATAATCCACTTATCCATATATTCAAAATTATCGAATGGTAAATCTTTATAATCTTCTAAATGCATATTTATAAAACTTGCAACATTATATAACTTGTTTATAATTTTTTTACCACGTAATAAAGTTTCTTCATTAAATATTATATCTGTTCCTAATTTACCAGAACCAGCCCAGTATCTTACTACATCACTACTATATTCATCTATTAAGGATATTGGTTCACATTTACTATTAGATTTACTTTTACTTATTTTTTCTCCTTTATCCGCAAGTATAAATCCTGACAACATCACATTTTTCCATGGTATTTCATTAAAATGATAAAAACTTTTAACTATAGTATAAAAATCCCAGGTTCTAATTATATCGTGAGCATTAGGTCTTAAACTCATAGGTTTTAATATAGATTCATAATTATCAACTTCACCATATTTCATATTAATCATTGGAGTAGAACTAGATGTAGCCCATGTATCCATAATGTCTTTTTCTGGAATGAATTCGTTACAGCCACATTTACATGCTTCTTTAGGTTTATCTACTAAAGGATCTACTGGCAAATCTTCTTTTTCGGCTAGAATAATATTACCACAACTAGCACAATACCATACTGGAAATGGTACTCCAAAATATCTTTGTCTAGAAATACACCAGTCCCATGATATGTTTTCTACCCATTCTAAATATCTAGAATACATATGTTTAGGTCTCCATGAAACTTCACTACCTAATTTAATAAAATCTTCTTTATGATTAATTATGTCTATAAACCATTGTTTAATAATAGTATACTCTATTTCTTTGTGACATCTTTCATGTACTTGAACTTCATGAGTTAAATTTTCTTTCTTTACTAAAGCGCCTATCTTATCTATGTCATTAATTATTGCTTCTCTAGCTTCTTTTATTTTCATACCACCATATTTTTCTACTGAATCAATAATATATCCATTATTAGTAAATATATTTTTTAATGGTAATTTATATTTCTTCCACCATTCAATATCAGTCTGATCTCCAAAAGTACAACACATAACTATTCCTGTACCTTTATCCATACTTACTTTTTCATCACTTAATATTGGTACTTCTATATCTAATACTGGTATTATTGCTTTTTTATTTATTAAATGTTTATTTTTTTCATCTAAAGGATTAACAAATACACAAACTATAGCAGGTATTAATTCTGGTCTTGTAGTTGCAATTGTGAAAGTTTCGCCATCATCAGTTTTAAAATTAATATAATTAAATACAGTATCAATGGTTTCTGTTTCAAGTTCTGCTTGAGCTATTGAAGTCATACATTCATTACACCACAATGCTGGACTTTCTTTATAATAAGCACTACCTTTTTTAACTAATTCTATAAATGATAACTGACTTATTTTTGTAGTAGACGGACTTACTGTCTTATAAATATTATTCCAATCAGCTGAAACTCCTATTCTTTTAAATAATTTAATAAATTCTTCTTCATATTTTGTAGATATTTCATAACAATGTTTTTGAAATTCTTCTCTTCCTACTTGATGAGCCTTAATTCCTAATTCTTTTTCTACTAATCTTTCAGTAGGAAGTCCATTATCATCAAATCCAAAAGGATAGAATACATTATATCCACATAATCTTTTATATCTGGCAATCATTTCTGCTTGAGAAAAAGAAAATATATGCCCTATATGAATTTTACCACTTACTGTAGGAGGAGGAGTATCAATAGAATATACTTCTCTTTCATCTTCTTTAAATTCATATATTTTGTTTTCATCCCAATAATTTAACCATTTTAATTCCTTTTCTTTAAAATTATATTTCTTATCTAACATAAATATTTTCCTTTCTAATAAAAAAGTAACCACATCCATAAGGACGTGATTACGTGGTACCACCTTAATTTGTAATTATTAATTACCTCAAATATTTAACGCATATATACGATATATCTTACTACTATTTCAGATATATAACTCCCAAGCTACCTTCAATTATCTTTCATTTAAAATAGTTTTCAACCAAAGACTATTTCTCTCTATAAACTATTAAATAATTTACTCCTCTTGTTCTTTGTTTATGTAAAAATTATATTATATTTTATTCAAAAAAGCAAGATTTATAAATCTAATTTAATTTTCTACAAAATCTTTATTAGTTATTAAGAATACTTTATTGTTTTTTAAGAATGCATAAAATACATTTTCTATTTTAATATTATTTCTGTTTAAATAATCATATAACCAATTTTTATCTTTTCTTATATATACTAATGTTTTATCTTGAATTTTGCCATCTATAATTAGCGGTATCGGATAACTGCTTTTGGTCTTTAAAAAGTTATATTTAAATATAGATAATTTACCATTTAGTTCTAATACTGCATATTCTACTTCTTCTATAGATTTTATTCCTGATTGTCTTAATTCTAAAAGTAAATCATCTAAAGTGTATCTTTGGCTTACCATATTTTTATAATCAATTTTACCATTAGATATAATTAATGAAGGTTTTCCATCAAAAACATTTCTAAATTTTCTTGATTTTATTGATATAAAAGCAAGTAAAAGTTCTAACATTACTAATAATGATATTGGTATTACTGTTAATATTATTGGATCTTTACGATTTTCAATACTTATTGCCATTAATTCTGCAATTAATATGGATACTATTAAATCCATTACTCCTAACTGTCCTATTTCTCTTTTACCCATTAATCTATAGCAAAGTAAAACAAAAAAATAAAAAAATAAAGTTCTATACATTACTAAAAATAAATCCATTATTATCACCTATAATTATTATGTTACAAAGAATATAAATTTAAACATAACATATTATTTATTAGGTGATTTAATGAAAAAATTTATTTCAAAACATAAAAAAAAGATAATATTTATAGGAGTAGTAATGTTATATTTACTAATATTATCAATTATAGACAGTTTTAATTTATTAAGTGGTTTCTTTAGTTTATTAATAAATATAGTGTTTTCAATTGTTTTGTTTTTCTTTACTGGTTATAGATTATCTAAGAAAAAAGATAATAAAGGATGGTATTGGGGATTGAAAAATGGACTCGTTTTAATTATTATATTCTTTTTTCTTTCTTTAATATTTAGATGTGATTTATCTTTTAAAGTGTTTATATATTATTTAATATTATTAATTTCTTCTATACTAGGAGGTATGTTTGGAATAGCTAAAAAGAAGCCCTAATCAAAGCTTCTTTTTTCCAGCTTTCTTTATTGTTTCTAAAGCTAGAACTTTCAATGAATCAATTATTCTTGGATCATTAACATTTTTATCTTCGATTATTACTGACAATTCTGTGCATCCTATTATTATAGCATCACAGTTATTTTTATAAAAATAGTTTATAACATCAAAGAAATTCTTATCAGGAACTTTTCTATTTTTTTTAACATAATCATAAATAAAACTTGTAATTTTATCTTGAATTTTTTGGTTTGGAATAAAAACACATACATTTCTGTTTTGTATTTCTTTTTTATATATATTTGCTTTTATTGTACCTTCAGTTGCCATCAGTCCAATTTTCTTTATATTATTATTTTGTTTAAAAACTGAATCTACTGTTTCTTTAACTATATTAATTAAAGGAATTTTTATTTTATTTTCTATTTTTTCATAAATAAAATGAGCAGTATTACAAGGCATTACTAAAAAATCACAATTTAATTTTTGTAGAATTTTAGCATTTTTTAATATGTCTTTTTCAGGATTTTCTTTTGATAAACCTAAAATGAATTTAGTTCTGTCTGGAATAGAAGCTTGATTTATAACAATCATATCTATATAATCTTGTTCTGTATCTACTTTTGTATATTTCATAACTAAATTCATAAAATAAATTGTTGCTAAAGGCCCTAATCCTCCAATTACACCAACAGTTTTAGTTTTCATATTACTCCTTCTTTTAAGTGTTTTTAATTTCCTTAAATACATAATTATTATCTTTTTTTATAACATAACTTTTTTCATTAAAATATTCTTTTGTAACTGGGTTTGTTAAATTACTTAGATATTTTAACTCGTATAATTCTTTTAAAGTAATTTTTTCTTCTATACATTTTTCATCATTATAACATTTCTTAGTATTTATTATAATTTTATCGACTACAGAATTATATAAGTTTTTTTTATAGTTATTATTAACTTTTATAATAGCTGGAATACATATAATTATAAATATTCCGAGTAATGTTAAACATATATTAACTTTATTTATTGGCATTTAAATCACTTCCATAATAATCTTTAATAAATTTTTCTCTGTACTCTAATATAGTATCACTTTTTATTGCTTCACGCAATTCTTCTGTTAATTTTATTAAATATCTTATATTATGAATGGATAATAGTCTCTGTCCAAACGTTTCATCAGAAGTTATTAAATGTCTTATATAACTTCTAGTGTAATTTTTACATGAATAGCAATCACATTCATCACTTATAGGAGTAAAATCCTCTTTATATTTATTATTTCTAATATTTAATTTACCATATTTAGTTAATGCATTACCATGTCTTGCAAGTCTTGTAGGACTTACACAGTCGAATATATCAATACCTCTCATAACATTTTCTACTATATCTATAGGGTCTCCTACTCCCATTAGATATCTTACTTTATCTTCTGGTAAATAATTAGTAGAATATTCTACCATTTTATACATAGTAGATTTATCTTCTCCTACACTTGTTCCTCCTACTGCATAGCCATCAAATCCAATATTTACTAAATATTCGGCACATTTTTTTCTTAAATCTTCGTATTCTCCACCTTGAACTATTCCAAATAAAGATTGTTTTTCATTATTAAATACATCTTTACCTCTTTTAGCCCAATCTATAGTTCTTAAAATACTTTTAGACATATATTCATAAGTTGATGGATAAGCAACACATTCATCAAAACTCATAGCAATATCACTATCAAGTTTATTTTGAATTTCAATACTTTTTTCTGGTGTTAAAAATAATTCATCTCCATTAAGATTATTTTTAAATCTAACTCCTTCATCATTAATATCTTTTTGTTTAGCTAAACTGAATACTTGAAATCCTCCACTATCAGTAAGTATTGGACCATTATAATTCATAAATTTATGTAATCCTCCTGCTTTAGAGATAATATCTTCACCTGGTCTTAACCATAAATGATATGTATTAGCAAGTATTATTCCAGATTTAACATCATACAATTCTTCCGGAGATAAAGTTTTTACAGAAGCCTGTGTTCCTACAGGCATAAACATTGGAGTATCAAAAGTTCCATAATTAGTTTTTAATTTACCTAATCTTGCATTTGTATGTTTCTCTTTTTTAATAAGTGTATATTCTATTTTCATAATCATCACCTTACTTAATAAACATAGCATCTCCAAAAGAGAAAAATCTATATTCATTTTTTATTGCTTCTTTATAAGCTTTTATTATAAATTCTTTATTTGCTAAAGCACTAACTAACATTATTAAAGTGCTTTTTGGTAAATGAAAGTTAGTTATTAATGAATCTATTGCTTTAAATTTATAACCTGGATATATAAATATATTAGTAAATCCACTATCTTCTTTAAAACAGTTATATTTATTTACAATAGTTTCTAATACTCTTGTAGAAGTAGTCCCTACTGATATAATTTTATTGCCATTTTCTTTAGCTTTATTTAATATATTAGCAGTATCTTTATTCATAGTATAAAATTCACTATGCATTACATGATCTTTAATATTTTCTTCTTTTACAGGTCTAAAAGTACCTAATCCTACATGAAGAGTTACATATACTAAATTTACTCCTTTTTCTTCAATTTTTGAAAGTAATTCTTTAGTAAAATGTAGTCCAGCAGTAGGAGCAGCAGCACTTCCTATATTTTTTGCATATATTGTCTGATATCTATCTTTATCATTTAATTTTTTCTTTATATAATGAGGTAATGGCATTTCTCCTAATACATCTAATATTTCCATAAGAATTCCATCATATATTAAATTAACTTCTATTATTCCTTCATCTTTGATATTTATTACTTTAGCATGTAGTTCGGAAGAAAACTCTATTATAGTATTAATACTTAATCTTTTAACAGGTTTAGCTAAACATTCCCAATTATTGTTTCCTAAATCTTTTAATAAAAGTAATTCTATAGTAGCTTTAGTTTCTTTTTTAACACCTATTAATCTAGCAGGAATTACTTTAGTATCATTTAGTACTAAAACATCACCCTTTTTTAGATAATCAATAATATTATAAAAATGTTTATGTTCTATTTCACCTGTTTTCTTATCTAATATAAGTAACTTAGACTCACTTCTATTTTTTAAAGGAGTTTGTGCTATTAATTTTTCTGGTAATTCATAATCAAAATCAGAAGTTTTAATATCATTATTTTTCATAAACATTCCCCTTTTCCGTCCAAATTATTATATAAAAAAAAGATAGAAAAGTCTATTAATTATTTAAAATAAACTAATATTCCCATCTATTTTTAAATGTTTATGAGCCTTATCTGTAGCTACTCTACCTCTAGAAGTTCTTTTAATAAAACCTTCTTGTAATAAATATGGTTCAACCACATCTTCTATTGTAGTTAATTCTTCTCCTATAGCAGAAGATAAAGTATCTATACCTACAGGGCCACCATTAAATTTAGTAATTAATGTATATAGATATTCTATATCTATTGCATCTAATCCGTATTCATCTACTTTTAATCTATTTAAAGATTTTTTAGCTACATCATAAGTAATTGATCCATTACCTTCAACTATTGCAAAGTCTCTAACTCTTTTAAACAACCTATTTGCTACTCTAGGAGTTCTTCTACTTCTTTTAGCTAGTTCAGTAGATGCTTTATCATCAATATCTACTTCTAAAACTCTACTAGTTCTTTTAATAATTTGTTTTAATTCTTCTTCATTATAGTACTCTAATTTACATACTATACCAAATCTATCTCTTAATGGATTTGAAAGATCTCCTGCACGAGTTGTAGCACCAACTAATGTGAATGGTGGTAAATCTATTTTAATACTCTTAGAAGATGATTCTGTACCTATTATTATATCTAAAACAAAATCTTCCATAGCTGAATATAATATTTCTTCAACAAATCTAGGAATTCTATGTATTTCATCAATAAATAATACATCACCTGGTTCTAAAGTACTTAAAACTGCTGCTAAATCTCCAGATTTTTCTATAGAAGGACCACTAGCAGTTTTAATATTAGCTCCTAATTCATTTGCTATTATATGAGCAAGTGTAGTTTTACCTAATCCAGGAGGGCCATATAATAATACATGATCCAAAACTTCATCTCTCATCTTACTTGCTTTAATAAATACATTAATATTTTCTTTTATTTCATTCTGACCTACATACTCATCTAAAGTTTTAGGTCTTATATTCAGATCATTATCTTCTTCCAACTTATTTTTATCTAAAACATTTTCCATAATTCACCTTATTTCATTAATAATCTTAATGCTTCTTTTACTTGTTCTTCTATACTTATATTTATATTAACATTTGCTATAATCCTTTTAATATCATTATTTTTATATCCTAAACTTTCTAAAACACTAATTAGTTCTTCAAATTCTGTAGTTTTAATAACACTCTCTTTATTTACTAATTTTCCTTTTAAATCTAATATTATTTGTCTAGCAATTTTCTCTCCTATTTTAGGAAACTTAGTTAAATATAATATGTTTTCTCTTTCGATAGCATCTAATATACCACTTACACTGCCAGTTGCTAACATAGGTAAAGTCATTTTAGGACCTAAACCTTTTACTTCAATCAGTTTTAAAAATAAATCTTTTTCTTCTTTAGTTTTAAATCCATATAAACTATTTTCATCTTCTCTTAAATGATTATAAATATAAACTATTGCTTCTTCATTTAATTTAAAACTATATGGATTGGCCACATATATTTGATACCCTATACCATTATTATCTAGCACTATATAATTACTTTCTAAATCCATAATAATACCTTTAATATAATTATACATATTATCACATCCTAAATTAATTATAGCATACATTTGTACTATTTCAATACTTAATTATATTGTATATCCAACTTATTAAGATAAATATAATAATAATTAAAGAATATTTAGTATAAAATTTGAATAATTTATTTATATAATCTTTTTTAAATATAAAACTTATTATGTATGTAATTAAGAATAATAAGATAGATATAAATAAAGGAATACCTAATATATTATATTTAAATGCATTAATAAAATCTAATTTAAATATGGCTTTAAATGATCTTGTTAGGCCACATCCAGGACATGGAATATGTAAATATTTTTTAAATAAACATCCTAATTTAATATCAAAAATAAAAAGAATTATTCCCATAATTAAAATAGTTAGAAATAATCCATTAATAATTTTCTTATTACTTTTTTTCATTAATCAGTAAGTTTTATTCCTTTAGCATCAGTATCTATTTTTCCAATTAGTATATATATTCCTTCTATTAAAGACCAAATATATGTTACAAAACTTAGTATACCACAAGATAATAAAGTTAATAGTAATTGAGTAACTCCTTTATTTGTATATCCTAAATAAAAGTTATGTATTCCTAAAGTACCTACAAAAATAGCAAGTAATCCTGCAACAAGTTTAGATTTTCTATCTTGAATATTATAATTTCCTATCTGTGCTCCGCAATTAGGACAAAAAGTAGTACTTTCTTGTATTTCTTTACCACATTTACTGCAATATTTCATTTATTTACCTCTTTTCTAAGAATATTATACTAAAAATAGATGAAATTTACAATTTTATGAAACAATATATGTTAATATTACTGGTACTAAAACCATTAATAACATTATTGGAATAAAAAATATTACTGATATTACACTTATTTTTACAGGTAATTTTCCTATTTGACTTTTAACTTCTTGTAATTTTTTTTCTCTTAAAAAATCTACTTGATTATTTAAAGATTCTACAATACTATTACCAAATTCATTAGATTGAATAATATTTAATATTACTGTATTAATTGTATCGCTAGGTATTCTTTGTTTCATATCTTTCAATGCTTCAGTTAAACTTTTACCTAATTTAACATCTGATAATGTTTTTTTAAATTCATCACTTATTTCTCCAGAGACATTTTGAACTGTAAGATCTAATGCTCTTTTTAAATTTCTTCCACTTTCTAAAGTTAATGTTAAAACTTCAAAGAAGAATAATGCTTCATTATTAAGTCTTTTTTCTCTTCTTTTGATTCTAAAATCAAAAAAGAAATATTCACTAAAGATATAGAATAATATTGCTGATAATGGACCATAAATATATCCTAAATCATTAGTAACTAAAAATATAAATAATAAAAAAGCAGTTATTAGAAGTCTGTAGTTTAATAAATCTATTACATCATAGTTATAATATATTCCAAGTAAACGTTCTTTCTTATTCATTTTATTAATAGTTTTTTTAGTATATATTCTTTTAATTAATCTATTATTATCATTTTTCATATTCTAACCCTCATTACTCTTTTTACTACTATTACATATAGAGCTAATAAAAATATTAATAATAGTAAAAATAAAACTCCTAAAGTTGAACTAATAAAAGGAACAAAATATGTAGGGTTTAATATATATATAATTAATCCTAAAACAAAAGGTAAAAAAGTTAATACTCTAAATACAAATGTACTAGAAGCGGTCATACTCTTTAATTCATCTCTAAGTTTCTTTTTATTATAGAAAGACTTTTCTATAGAAGCAAAAACTCTTACTATATTACCACCAGTTTTATTTAATAAAGTTAAAGATGATGTAATATATCTAGCATCTTCTAATTTTACTCTATGATAAAATCTATCAAATACTACTTCTAGACTTAATCCGTAAGTAATATCCATTAGAATTTTCTTAAATTCATCACTTATAGGGCCATCTAACTGATCTTTAACAATTTCTATAGCCTGTACTATATTTCTTCCAGATTTAAATGCATTATTCATTATAATTATAGATTTAAGTAAATCTTCTTCTATTCTTTTTCTTTTATTTTTATATCTAACAAATAATATAATATCTGTAATAAAAAAACCTATTATAAAAGTAAATAAAAGTAGTATTGAATTAATACTTTTATATGTAAACATTATTGTAATAAAATTAAGCATTACAAGTATAATGCCACATAAAAATTTTATAGATACATAATCAGTACCTTCTATATGAGTTTTATCTTCATATGTTATATGTTTTTCAAAAGTATCACCATATTTTTTAAATACTGCTGATTTATTTAAAACGGATGATATATTTTTTATAAATTTCCATATTATTTCATTTACTTTATCAAAGAAAGATTTATCTATTTCTTTTAAAGGAGATAATGAATATTTACCAATTCTTTTTTCATATTTAATAGATTTAGTAATTCTAAGTAGTTTAAATATAATAATTAAAAGAATAAATATAGATATTATTTGTAGAACAAAAGCATCTAAAATAAATTCTTTTACCATAATATTATCCCCTTTCTAATTATTTTAAAAATATATCATTAATATCTATAATTCCCTTAGCAATTATCTTATCCATACACTTAGGTTTTTTATTAATTATACGATATTCTCCATCAACTTCTCCGTTATTAGTAAGACCTTTTTGATTAAATATAAATATATCTTTCAATATTAATTCATCATTCTCCATATTTTGAACTTCACAAATACTTGTTACTTTTCTTTTTCCATCACTCATACGATCTATATTTACTACTAAGTCTATAGCATTATCTATATATTCTCTTACTGCTTTAACAGGTATATCTAATCCACTCATTAAAACCATAGTTTCAAGACGATTTAAAGCATCTTTTGGACTATTTGCATGTAATGTAGTCAATGATCCATCATGACCTGTATTCATAGCCTGAAGCATATCAAAAGCCTCTTTACCACGAACTTCTCCTACTATAATTCTATCAGGTCTCATACGTAAACTATTTATTACTAAATCTCTGATAGTTACTTCTCCTTCACTTTCATAATTTACTGTTCTAGTTTCTAGAGAAATAACATGAGCAAGATTTAATCTTAATTCTGCTGCATCTTCTATAGTAATAACACGTTCATTATCTTTAATAAAATTACTTAATATATTTAAAAGAGTTGTTTTACCACTACCAGTACCACCGCATACTATAATATTTAATTTACTTACAACAGCAGCCTCTAGGAATCTAGCCATATCTGCAGTTAAAGATCCTATACGAATTAAATCATCTACAGTTGTCATACTTTTCTTAAACTTTCTTATAGTAATAACTGGACCTCTTACAGATAACGGAGGAATAACAGCATTTATTCTTGAACCATCGGCTAGTCTTGAATCTACCATTGGATTAGTAGCATCTATAGTTCTTCCTAAAGGTTGTATTAATCTTTGAATAGTTCTAACTATATGTTCATCATTAATAAAAGATACACTATCATCTTTTACTAAAGCCCCATCTATTTCAATATATACTTCATCTGGACCATTTACCATTATTTCAGTGATGTTTTTATCTTCTAATAGTTCAGTAATAGGGCCATAACCATTTATTTCATCATCAATTAAATTAAATATGAAACTTCTCTCTAAATTACTTAAATCATATCCTTCAATTGCATTATCTATTTCATTATTAATAAATTCATTTAATATTACATCTTTTGGTATTTCTTTATCAATAAGATTTTCTATAATTTTATTTCTTAAACTATCAAGTAAAGCCTTATCTTTAAATATTTCATAGTCAGTAACTGAAGTTACTCTAGTTTTTCTTTCTTCTACATTAAAAGACTTAAGTAATGATGTTTTACTCATCTTGCATCACCTTCTTTATCTAAATTATCCTTGGCTATTTTTACAAGCACTTTATAATCTTTATTACATAGAAAAGCAATCTTTTTATCTAAAGAAACTATCTTGCCATTCATAATATAATTATCCATATTTTTTATATGCATATTACTACTTAATACATAATCTATATTAGATTTTAATAATTGTTTTAAATCATATGAAGAAAAATAATTCTTATATGGATCTTCACTGTTATTTAATAGTATCTTAAATTTATTTATATCTAAATCCTTGAATATACTTATTATAGATTTCATATTCTTTAAATCAAAAGGATCATTTGTAATTACAAATAGAATTGAATCTACTCTATCTAAAGCCACTAAATTAATTTCATTTAATACATGGTTGGTATCTATTAAAATAATATCATATATAGCTTCTGCTCTATCTAATATTAAATCTACATATTTTGAATCTATCTTATTAGCCATTCTAGGATCTTTAGGAGCACTTAGTATATCTATGAATTCATCATATTTAGTAATATAAGAATTAAAATCTTTATATCTATTATTATTTAAGTCATCTGCTAAATGATATATACTTTTTTCTGACACTACATTTAGTGCAACATTTATTCCACCGCCATATAAAGCTAAATCTACTAATAATACTCGCTTTTTAAGTGACTCAAAAACACCTGCTAAATTTAATGCAGTTACAGTTTTTCCTACTCCACCTTTAGCAGAAAATAAACATAATGTTTTTCCTCTTCCACCAGCCACTAATATTCCCTCTATTCTTTATTCTTTTCTATAATTAATACATCCCCATCTAAATAAGCTTTATATTTAGATTTAATATTGTAATCCTGTAACCCGATAACCCCTCCAAATATACTTTCTACTGTTATTTCATTTTCAATATACAAAATATTACCATCAATTTTATATTTAAATTTTTCAGTACTGAAATTATTTTCTTTATATAAATTTCTGGCTATATCTTCAGAATTTTCTTTATTATCAAATACTTCTTTAATAATTATCTTAGTAGTATCATCTAATTTTATCTTATTTTTTATCATTAATCCTGAATCAATAACGAAAGCAGAGATAAAACATAGTAATGGTATAAATAAAACAAATAATATTAATGCCTGTCCTCTATTGTTCTTCATAATAAATTACCCTACTAACTTTAACTGTATATGGATCATTTATAATTAAATTTATTCCAGGAGCATTTAAATCTACTTTTTTAGTTAATATTATTTTTACATATTCATTATTATCATTAACTAATTCCAATGAAGCCTTTTTATCATATTTTTTTAAAATAGTATTAATCTCATCATAAGTTTTATTTTCTTTATGTAATGTAACTATATCCCCTACTATATTTTCTAATGTATTCTGTGTATATATAATTTTACCAAAATCTATTGCACATAAAACTAACATTAAAAATACAGGTAATATAAGTATAAATTCAATTAATGCCTGTCCCTTTTTATTCCTCACTATATCACCCCTATGGTTATGAATAATGTTATTGTGAAATTGATCCTTCAGGAACGCATTTAGCCTCTCCTCTAGGAGCATCTGGATATCCAACATATACTTCATCAACTAAAGAACAAGAAGTCTTTGTTATACTATCTTTTAAATATCCTCCAAAATAATTTACTAAAGCAATAGCAATAACACTTATAATTGCTATAATCAAAACATATTCAACCAACGCTTGTCCTTTTTGGTTCAACATATATAACCACCTCTATTATTAATAATAAATGTTTTTGACTATTTTGTCAATAAAACTCCTTTATTTATTAAATATTTTTTAAAATATCACCTATTTATACTATATTAATAAAACTTGATATTTTAATACCAAGTTTTTATTTTTAAAATCTTTTTTCACTTTTATTTTCGTCTATATACAGAAAACAATCCTTAAAATCCTTATAATATATCTTTATTATTTCTAAAGGTTTAATACTTTCGTAGGAAACATATTGACAAGTATCTTCACATTGAGAAAAACATCTGGCATCACATACATAAATATATCCAAAATCATCTTCTGGTACTATTCCTCTAGTGATTTTCATCGTTAAATCATCAATATTATAACCAATTGAACAATCATATTTACCTCTACCTTTTATAGCATAAGGTATTGCTCCAATAAATACTGAACTTCCATATATTGCATTCTGAATATTCATTTTATTTCCATTTTCATCGTGGGCTAAATTTGGATTAAGAACTTCTAATAATTGTTTAGAACCATGAAATATATAACTTGGATTCTGGTAATTTTGTTTAAAGTATTCTTCTTTTATAATTTCTGTCATTTATATCACGTACTTAATTGTAAAATATGTTGGTCTAAAGTGACCGGCTTCATGATTTGTCATTAATCCCTTATCTTTAACTTTATCAAAAAAACTTTCTTTAATATGATAAATGTATCCTGTCTTAATTTGCATATAATCAACTCCTAACATAATTTTAACATAACAAAAAAGAAAACTCTATCAAATCAGATAAAGTTTTCAACATTTTCATCTAGAATAATTTATTGCTCGCACCATCTAGAAGCGATTAAAATTTAACTACCGGAATAATTTATTGTTCGCACCATCCGGGAGCGATTAACATTTACTACACTAGCACATGCAATCTTTGATTGCAAAGATAATATAACACATTTTTAATATAAAGTAAATATCATGGATCTTTTTTTGTAATAAATAAATTTTAATAATAAATTTTAATTAATTTAATATAAGTGGTATAATTTATATAGAGGTGGTTTATGTGTATTTAAATATTAATAATAAAATAATAGATATTAAAAAAGCTACTAACTTTAAAACTAAATTAATTGGTCTTATGTTTAAGAAAAACTTTAAGTATGGAATATTATTTCCTAACTGTAATAAGATTCACACAAATTTTATGTTTGAACCTATAGATATTGTAGTTTTAAATGAAAATAATCAGATTATTGAAATAAAAAGAAATCTTAATCCTTGGCATATATTTATATCTAAAGAAAAAAATAAAACTAGTATATTAGAGTTACCTAATAATGCTAGTTTACCTTTAAGTATAGATGATTGTTTACTCTTTAAATAAGAATATATGATCACATATTTCTATTTCTTCTCCACGTTTAACTCCTAGTTTTTCAAGTTCGTTTTCTATACCCATACCTTTTAATTTACGAGCAAATCTTTTTACTGCTTCATCTTCAGTAAATTTAGTCATTTTAAATAGTCTTTCTATTTCTTTTCCTTCAACTTGCCATATACCATTTACATTAGTAATAGTATATGGTTTTTCTTCTCTAAACTTATATAATATATGTCCTTCTAGTTCATTTTCTTCATATAATAGTTCATTATTTACTTCATCACATAAGTCAGCGAGTCTTATCATCAACTCATCTAATCCAGTATTATTTAATGCGCTTATTTCAAATATTTCTAAATCAGGATATTCTTTTTTAAATAATTTTAAATTAATAGAAGCATTAACTAAATCCATTTTATTTGCTATCACTATTTCTTTTTTCTTTTTTAATTTATCACTAAATTTAGATAGTTCTTCTTCAATGACTCTATAGTCTTCAATAGGATTATTATCTTCACTTGCTCCCATATCAATAACATGTGCTAATACTCTAGTACGCATAGCATGTCTTAGAAATTTATGACCTAACCCTAATCCTTCTGAAGCCCCTTCAATTAAACCGGGTAAATCAGCAATAGTAAAATTTCTACCATCCTTTAAATTAACTACACCTAGATTAGGATTTAATGTTGTAAAGTGATAAGCACCTATCTTAGGATTGGCTCTACTTACTAAACTTAATATAGTACTTTTTCCTACACTAGGTAACCCTATTAAACCTACATCAGCTAATACTTTTAATTCAACTTTTAAATATCTAGTTTCTCCAGGTTCGCCATATTCACTAAATTTAGGAGCTGGTTCATTTTGAGAAGCAAAAGATTTATTTCCTTTTCCTCCACGACCACCATTTGCAATAATAAATTCTTCTTCATCTTTAATTAAGTCACATATTACAGTATCAGTATCTAAATCTGTAATAGTAGTTCCTTCTGGTACTTTAATAATAACATCATCTGCATTAGCACCATGTCTATTACTGCCTTTACCATTTTCTCCTTTGTCTGCTTTAATTATTTTGTTATACCTCAAATCAATTAAAGTTTTTAAATTTTTATCAACTTTAAATATAATATTTCCACCACGACCACCGTTACCACCATCAGGTCCTCCCATAGGAATATATTTTTCACGACGAAAAGAGGTACAGCCATCTCCACCCTTTCCTGCTTCTAATTTTATTTTAATCTCATCTACAAACATAATATTCACCAAACAAATTATAGCATAAAAAATAAGAAATAATAACTATTTCTTACTCTGCGCTAAAGTATATGCAACTAATCCAAATACAACAAGACCTAAACCAATAATAATATAATTAATACTCTTAGGATTTTTAGCAACATCATTTACTACTGCTGCTGTTAAAAAATAATCAGAGCAATGATCTATACTAAATTCAGCATAACCATCATTTACTATTATATTATCATCTATAAATTCAATTTGACTTTTATCTTCATTATAATAATATAAATATAATTTATCTCCATCTTTAAATTTATCTGATACATTAATCTTTACAACTGCTTTTTCTGGTAAAGTACCATGATAATCAAAACTAACTATAGTTTTATCTTGATTAACTAATTCATTTATTTCTTTAGTACTTTCTGTAGTAGCATCTATCATTAATCTTAAACTTAAATTTTCAATTAAATTATTAACTTTATCATTAAAATCCTTAGTCTTTTTAAAACTCCATGTATATGTCAAATCTCTTTCTTGGTCTTCCACTAAATAAGAAATATAATTTTTACTTTCTGTTTTAATTATTTTAGTTTCTTTGCTATTAGCAACTTTATTAGAAGTTTTATCTTCTTTATTAATTAATTTTTTATTAATAGTAGATCCTAAAATAAATATAAAAACAAATATTGCTGTAATAATAAATAAAATTAAACCATTCTTTCTCAAGATAAAACTCCTCTCTAAATAATTAAATCATATATTTTATAATCCCAATAACAAAATTGTCAATGGAATTAAATTATACACAAATTTAATTAATATCAATATTACTATATTACTATTATTTTTAATATAAGTAATGGAAAACATAAAACCCCAATATAATTTAAAAATAATATCAAATAGTAGTGTTTTAGTTGTAAAATCTGTATATATAAAATTTATAGTTGTATAAATTAAAACACTTATTATTATAAATAGCCATTTTCTTTTTATTATATCTCTAACAGCCTCTCTAAATAACAATTCTTCAGCAACAACACCAAAAATTAAGGTTTTAAATATAGTGTAAAAAACTGAAATATTGTATAAATCTCTTATTTTTTCGGTATTATCATCACTACTTGTTTGAACATTTGGGAAAAAAACAGTAACAATTAAAGTAAATAAAAGATATGCAAAGAAAATTATTAAAACAGTAAAAATTATAGTCTTTAGAATTTTCTTTAGTGAATAATTTTCTTTAAGATTTTTTATATCAGCTTTAATATTATTTTGATATATATATACGAGTATAAACATAAAAACACAATCAACATATAATGCAATACTTAAATCATATTTAATTCCAAAAGTATTACAAATATACATAGTAATATTTGTATAAGTAAAATATAATAGAAAGACTGCTAAAGTTTTTGTTATATTATTTAATTTAAAACTACCTTTTTCCATAAATAAAAAACCTACTTTCTAATGTTTATTATAACAACAATCTTATTTTTATTCAATGTTTAATTTAAAAAAAGAAACTTAAAATTAAAATTTTTAAAGTTTCTCTTCTTACAATTAAATAATTATTGCCTATAGAAAACAATTATTTATTTTTTAAGCAAATCTTCCAAGTACGTTTCTTATAAATAATCTCCAATTCATGTTTCTTCCCTCCTTTCATTGTACAGTATATTCCCCCTATAATTATA
Organism: uncultured Muribaculaceae bacterium; assembly: GCA_964441535.1. Lineage (GTDB taxonomy): Bacteria > Bacillota_I > Bacilli_A > RF39 > UBA660 > CAYNLX01. The sequence goes on along the minus strand of CAYTXQ010000001.1, from coordinate 5,475 downwards.
TTTTAACATATAAGTAAATAAGACTATTACATATTTATGTTATTTTTACTTACTTTACGTAAAAACGATATAAATTATTTTTCCTTTTCAATTTCTAATTTTCTTAATTGCATTAATTCCCACATCCAAACGATTACTTCATCACTTAATTCACTTTCTTCGCCTAGATTGGCATCAAATAACCATTTACTTTTTAACTCTTCTAATTTTTTATATACATCTAACAAATCTTTGTGATTTATTAATGATAATTTTTTACTGATATTATATTTATTTGACCATTTAAGTATAATAGATAATACTTTTTTATACTCTTTATGTGCTTCTTTATATGATTTAAAAGATAATATTTTTGTAATTGCCGCAACTAGATGACTAAACATAATTTCCACTTCTTGATTTAAATTTTCTATTTTAATATTTTCATCTTCATTATATCTCGCATATTCCAAAGCTTTATCATCTTTATTATTTGTATCTCTCGTTTTACTGTTTATGTGTTTCCATATATAATCTATATCACCATCATCATAAAATATAAATTTTTCTCTACCTATTTCATCTAATAATTTATTTAGTTTTATTAATAAGTTTTTTGATGAATTAAGTCGTTCTTCTTCAGATAATTCATTCTCACTTTTTCTTAAAATTGATATTTCTGAAAATGCTTTATTTATTAAATCTGTATTTTCTCCTGTATTATCTTGATAATTTTCCAAAGCAAGTTGAATATCTAAAACCTTAGACATATTATTATCAAATTCTTTCATAAAAATTTTCCTCCATTAAAGCTAATATTTTTATAAAACAGATAATTTTAATCTGTTACGTAAAAAGCAGCACAAAATATTTTTTAATTAATATTAGGTACTGCTTAATATATTATATAAAATTTTTAATTATTTAGTTACTGTTATACAGTACCAATTATATAATTAAGATGTCATTTCTTAATTACATTGTAATTATACCACTTTTTGGTAAAAAATACAAGAAGATTATAATCAATTGTAGAAAATAATATGGTATAAGTATATCCTAGAATTTTATTCTTCACATAGAAAAAAGTAAATATTAATTCTTTCATAATAAATCGTAAATAGATTTATTTTATTAATTTTTTACTATTTGATTCTTGTTGATTTTGATTATTTAATGTTTGATTTGTTAAGTAATTAAGTATTGTTTTTGCTTTATTAACACAATCTTCAATATATTTTAAATCTAAATTGACTTCAATATCCCAACATACGTTTAATACATAATTTACGAATAGAGCTTTGCATAACTCTAATTCATCTGAATCATAATATTTTCCCATTAATGTTAAAATATTACAAATATCATCACTGCTAAAATTTGAATTTTCAAGTTCTTTCATAATAAATATTGCAGAGTCTAATATTTTCTCTCCAATAAAACCATGAGGATCAATTGTTTTCCATCCGTCATTAGTTGTTAGAATATTATCACAATATAAATCAGAATGTAATAAATAATTAGAATCATTTTTTTCTTCTATTTCATTATATATTGAATTTGCTACAGATAACAAATTTTTTACTGGTTTAAATTTTTGTGGATCATTATTTGCTATATTAATTGATCTATTTAAGATTTCTCTATATGATGGTAATCCTTGACTATCTTTAACTCTAATATTAAATTTTGAAGCAACTTCAGAAAAAACCTTTATTCTTTCATCTATATTATTAATTGTATTTAATGATTTACCAGGTAAAAGCCTTTCTATTATTAAAATACCATCATCTATGTTGCTATAATAGCATTTACAAGCTCCCTTGCCATCATTTAACTTTAAAGCTACTGATTCTCTTAAAGTCATTTCTTTAAATGGAATTTCTGCCTTTAATACTACCTGCCCAAAATCTTTACTATCAGCAAATAAAATTATATTATAAGTAAAATCATTTGGAATTTTTATATTTTTTAAATTAAATTTTTTAATATATTTATCTATAATTTTTGGAACATTTGCTATCCAATTTTCTCCTATAATACCAAACATAGACACTATATTATTTTTGTATTTTTCTGGTAAAGTTATCATATTTATCTCCTTTGTTATATTTATAAATAAAGAACTAGAAAATCTAGTCCTCAATTTTTTTAGTCATTTTTAAAATTAGACTTTTAGTTTCTTCTGACATTTTATTCATAATTTTTTCATCTAAAACATTTAGTCCAAAACAGTTATTTAACTCATTAATATAATTACCCTCTAAAACATCAGGACAAACCAATGAAGTGTAGAGAAGAATATGTTGAATATATTGATACTTGTACTTTTCAAGAATTCCAAGTTTTTCCCAATCATTAAAAGTTTCTTTTATTGTCTTAAAAATTGCTTTCAATCTATTTGCATTAGAAATTTTTCCACATGTAGATTCTGGATTTTCAATATTATAAAAATAAAGTGTATCTGGAATAACTCGCATTTTTTTAGCTCTCGGAAGAACTTTATAAGCAAAATTCCCATCTTCAAAGAATCCTAAATCAGAAAAACGTATATCCCTTAATAATTCTTTTTTGTAAAGTTTACTCCAGCATACAACAAAGGTATAAAATTCTTTATGTTCAAATAATGCATCTAAACAATCGTTTTTATAATCAAGTGGTTCACTATTGGCTTCTGTTTTATATTGCCAATAAGTGCTTGGTAGAAAATTAAAATTTAGAATATCAGCATCAGATTTTTTTGCTTCATTATAAGTTTTTTCATAAGTATTAAGTTCAATTCGGTCATCGGCATCCACAAAAGAAATATATTCAACATCAGGTAAATTTTCATAAATATAATCCAGTCCAGTATTTCTAGCTGCACCAGCACCCTTGTTTATTTCGTGGTTGATAACCACAATACGATTATCTTTTTTTTCATATTCAGTTAATATTTTGTTACAATTATCTGGAGAAGCATCGTTTACACATATAATTATAATATCTTTAAAACTTTGATTAATTAAACTATCAAGTCCTTCTCTAATAAAATTTTTTGCATTGTAAACTGGCATGACCACTGCAATTTTTGGTTTCATAAAATACCTCCTAATTAATAGTAATATTAACATTTTTTTGTAATTTGTCAATATAAAAATAAAATTTATTATTTACCTTTGCTTATTTTTATAATTTGGTTCTAAAACAAGAGATTTAGTTGCGACTTTCTCTGAAAACAATTGATCATGTTCAACAAAAATCATAGTTGGACAATAATTTAAAATTACATCTTCAATTTGAATTCTAGATAAAACATCAATATAATTCAAAGGTTCATCCCAAATATATAAATCTGCCTGCTCACACAAACTTTTTGCTATTAAAATTTTTTTCTTTTGACCTTCACTATAATTTTCAATGTTTTTTTCAAATTGAATTCTTGAAAAATCAAGTTTACGAAGAATAGATTTAAAAAGACTCTCATCAATATTATTGGATTTTGAAAAATCAGTCAAATTTCCGTTTAAATAGGATGTATCCTGTGAAACATAGGAAACTATAAGATCGTTTGCCACATATAAATGCCCACTATATTCAAGATTTTGACCTAAAATTAATTTTATAATACTTGACTTCCCACATCCATTATTTCCTTTGAGTTGAAGCCTGTCACCATTTTCAACTGTGAAATTCACATTATTACAAACTATATTTTCACCATAAGAAATTGACAAATCTGAAATATCAATTAATCTATTAGCTCTATAAATTAATGGACTTAATTTTAAATCTTCTGCCATTTCAATGTTTTTTAAAAGTTTTGATTTATCTTCAATGGCTTTATTTTTGCGATTTTGTGCTGCTATAGATCTCTTCATCATTTTTGATGCTTTTTTACCAATAAATCCTTTATCAACTCTATTATCACTTTGACTTATATCGCGGAATTTTGTATTTTCAATTTGATGAGACCATCCTGCTGATTGTCTTGCGGATTGTTCTAACCTTATAATATCTTTTTTTAGTTTTTCGTTTTCATTTAATTCAAAATTATCTTGTCGTTCTTTATTTTCCCACCAAGAAGAAAAATTACCTTGCTGAATTTCAATGTTCGCACGATTTATAGACAAAACATGGTCAATACAAGTGTCAAGAAATATTCGGTCATGTGAAACTAAAATAAAACTACGTTTACTTTTTAAATATTTTGCAACAGCTATACGAGATCCTGCATCTAAGTGATTGGTAGGTTCATCAATAAGTAAAAAATCATTTTCTTTCAAAAACATAATTGCTAATAAAACCTTAGTTTGTTCTCCTTTGCTTAATGTTTCAAAAGGTCTTGTTAAAATATTTGGATCCATTTCTAAAAGTGAAATTTCTTTTTCTAATTCCCATTGTTCATAATTTTGATTAATTTCAGAAGCTATTTCAAACGAACTAATACTTTTGTTTTTAACTTCATAAGGAAAATAATCGAAATTCACATTTGCAGAAATCGTACCACTGTATTCATATTTGCCCATTAAAAGATTTAAAAAAGTGGTTTTGCCTCTTCCATTACGTCCAATAAAACCAAGTTTCCAATTAGTATCAATTGAAAAAGAAACATTTTCAAAAATATTGTCATAACTTCCATCATAATGAAATGATAAATTTGAAACAGTAATTACAGACATAAAATCCCACCTTAATCAATATTTTTAAATATCCTCATAACGCTTATTACTCTAACACTTCTAACAATTAAAGTCAAATAATTTATAATTCATTTTTTTCATTCAATTCTTTATCAACATTTGTATATATACTGTGTTTTAATTCCAAATCTTCAAAATATTCTATTCCTATTGATTTTCTAACTCTCTTTAATACTTCAATTGCTTTTTTTCTTGCAATCTTGCTTCCTTCTTCTAACATATCATAAACATAATCAATATGTTGTTCATAATAATGTCTTTTTTCTCTTATAGGAGTTAAAATTTCTTGTATTACATTATTTAAAAATGTTTTTATTTTTACATCGCCTAAACCACCACGTTTATAATGTTCTTTTAATTGATTTAAATTTTTGTATTCTGGTAAATATTTTGTAAAATATTCATCAGTACATAAAGCATCCAAATATTTAAATACCGCATTGTTTTCAACATCACCTGGATCTTCTACTTTTAAATGATTTGGGTCAGTAAACATTCCCATTATTTTCTTCTGTACCACTTCTGGTTCATCTGATAAATATATGCAATTTCCGAAAGATTTACTCATTTTATTTTTGCCATCTATTCCTGGTAATCTCTTACAAATATCTTTTTCTGGTGTTATTAAATATGGTTCAACTAATGTTTCGCCATATATAGAATTAAACGCTCTAACAATCTCTCTATCTTGTTCTAAAATCGGTTCTTGATCTTCCCCACCAGGAACTAATTCTGCATCAAATGCTGTTATATCAGCTGCTTGACTAATTGGATATGTTAAAAATCCTATTGGTATACTTTTTTCAAATCCTCT